>DATFGG010000092.1:0-4935 GCA_035249665.1 Actinomycetota bacterium
CGCCCGCACGAGCATCGAGAACTCGGGCTGCAGGGAGTCGACATGTCGCATCGCGAGGCAGGCTTCGATCTGGCCCCGATCGAAGTTCGACACGCCGATGTGCCGGACGAGGCCCGCGTCCTGGAGGTCGCCCATCGCACCCCAGGTCTCCTCGAGCGGCACGCCGGTCTCGTCCGGCCAGTGGAGCTGATAGAGGTCGATCCGGTCCGTCCCCAGGCGGCCCAGGCTCTTCTCGCAGGCGCTCCGGACCTGCGCCGGTGTGAAGCCGCTGCCCTCGGGCGCGGGAGCCACCTTCGTGGCCAGGGTCAGCTCGTCCCGCCGCCCGGCGATCGCGCGACCGACGATGAGCTCGGACACGCCGTCCCCGTAGACCTCCGCCGTGTCGATCCAGTCGATCCCGGCGTCGAGACCGGCCCGGATCGCATCGATCACGACCTGATCGGACTCGTTGGCGCCCCACGCCGTTCCGCCGGCCTCCCAGGCGCCGTACCCGATCACGGAGATCTCCGGACCGTGTCTGCCGAGCTGCCGCCGTCGCATCGTCGAGAAACTAGCAGCCGCGGCCATCACATCCGAACCCGCGCAGTAGGGTGTTCTCTTGGATGAGCAAAGCGGTTCGAGAGCGGGAACGGATCGTCGTTCGGTTCGCCGGCGACTCGGGCGACGGCATGCAGTTGACCGGCGACCGATTCACGAGCGCCACGGCGGTGCTGGGCAACGACCTGGCCACGCTGCCCGACTTCCCCGCTGAGATCCGCGCCCCTGCGGGCACCGTCCACGGGGTCTCCGCCTTCCAGATCCAGTTCGCATCGAACGACATCACCACGCCCGGCGATCACGCCGACGTGCTGGTCGCGATGAATCCTGCGGCCCTCAAGGCGGACCTCGACAAGGTCGGGAAGGGCGGCGTGCTCATCCTGAACGAGGACTCCTTCACCGAGCGGAACGTCCAGAAGGCCGGGTACACCGCCGACCCCCTCGAGGACGGGACCCTCGACGGCTACCAGGTCTACAAGGTGCCGATGACCTCGATCACGGTGCGGGCGACGGAGGGCATCGGGATCGGCAAGAAGGAGTCGGAGCGGGCGAAGAACATGTTCGCCCTCGGGCTCGTGTCGTGGATGTTCGGTCGCCCGACGGACACGACGCTCAACTGGCTGGAGAAGAAGTTCGGTTCCCGCCAGGAGATCTTCGATGCCAACGTCGCGGCCTTCAAGGCCGGCTACAACTTCGGCGAGACGACGGAGCTGTTCGCCGAGTCCTACAAGGTGGAGGCGGCACCCCAGGTGCCGGGGACCTATCGCAACATCGACGGCGCCACCGCGCTCGCATGGGGACTGATCGCCGCGTCCGAACGCAGCGGCCTGCCCCTGTTCTACGCGAGCTATCCGATCACGCCGGCCTCCGAGCTCCTCCACGAGCTGTCCCGCCACAAGAACTTCGGGGTCGTCACGATCCAGGCCGAGGACGAGATCGCCGCCGCCAACATCGCCCTGGGCGCGGCGTTCAGCGGCCAGCTGGCCGTGACCGGGACGAGCGGACCGGGCATCGACCTGAAGGCCGAGACGATCGGGCTCGCGGTGATCATGGAGCTGCCGATGATCATCGTCGACGTGCAGCGTGCAGGCCCCTCGACCGGCATGCCGACGAAGACCGAGCAGGCGGATCTGCTGCTCGCGATGTACGGGCGTCACGGGGAATCGCCGCTGCCGATCGTGTCGGCGTCCACACCGGCCGAGTGCTTCACCGCCGCGCTCGAGGCGGCCCGGATCGCCGTGCGGTACCGGACGCCCGTGATCTTGCTCTCCGACACCTTCATCGCGAACTCCTCGGAGCCGTGGCCGATCCCCGACGTCGAGAGCTTGCCGTCGATCGATCCGGGATTCGCCTCCCCGAACGGGCAGGACTTCCTCCCGTATTCGCGCGATGAGAGGCTGGCGCGGCCGTGGGCGATCCCGGGCACACCGGGGTTGGTGCACCGGATCGGTGGATTGGAACGCCAGGACGGGACCGGCAACATCAGCTACGACGCGGCCAACCACGAACTGATGACCAGGCTCCGCCAGGCGAAGGTCGACGGTATCGCGGACGACGTCCCGGCCCTCGAGGTCGAGGACCCGGGCGGCGAGGCCGAGCTGCTCGTGCTCGGCTGGGGCTCCTCCCTCGGCACGATCACGGCGGCCGTCGCCCGGGCGAGGGCCGGCGGCCGGAGCGTGGCGACCGCGCATCTCCGGCACCTGAACCCGTTCCCCGCGAACACCGGCGAGGTCGTGCGCGCGTACCGGAAGGTGCTGATCCCGGAGATGAACATGGGGCAGCTCGCGGCGCTGATCCGTGCCCGGTACCTGGTGGACGCGGCGTCGTATTCGAAGGTGCAGGGCCTCCCCATCTTCGCGGAGGAGCTCGAGCACGAGATCACGAGGGTGCTCGATGAGTGACGTGATCGAGAACGGCGGAACCGCACCGGGCGACGCCCCGACGCTGACCAAGAAGGATTTCACGTCGGACCAGGAACCCCGCTGGTGTCCCGGGTGCGGTGACTACGCGATCCTGTCCGCGGTCCAGGCGTTCATGCCGGAGCTCGGCATCGAGCCGCACAAGACGGTGTTCGTGTCCGGGATCGGCTGTAGCGGCCGGTTCACGTATTACATGGACACATACGGCATGCACGGGATCCACGGGCGTGCCCCCGCCCTCGCCACCGGGATCGCGGTGGCGGCTCCGGAGCTCTCGGTGTGGGTCGTCACCGGTGACGGCGACGGCCTCTCGATCGGCGGGAACCACCTGATCCACGCGCTCCGCCGGAACGTCGACATCAAGATCCTCCTCTTCAACAACCAGATCTACGGACTGACCAAGGGCCAGTACTCGCCCACATCGGAAGAGGGGAAGGTCACGAAGTCGACGCCGTTCGGTTCGGTCGACCATCCGTTCAACCCGATCGCCCTCGCCCTCGGCGTCGAGGCGACGTTCGTGGCACGCACGGTCGACAACGATCGGCAGCATCTGACCGAGGTCCTCCGCCGAGCCGCTCAGCACAAGGGGACCGCCTTCGTCGAGATCTACCAGAACTGCAACGTCTTCAACGACGGCGCGTTCGACCTGCTGCGGGACAAGGCCCAAGGCAAGCACAACCAGATCCGCCTCGAGCACGGGGAGCCGATCGTGTTCGACGAGGGCAACCGATGCGTGCGTATCGGCGAGAACGGCCGGTACGAGATCGCGCCCACGGCTGAGACCGACCCGGACGGCATCGTCGTGCACGACGCCCACGGCCGGCCATCCCTCGCGTTCGCGCTGGCCCACCTCTCGCGGGGCCCGGACGAACCCTCGTGCATCGGGGTCTTCCACGAGGTGGAGCGACCGGTGTACGGGCAGGCGATCCAGCATCAGCTCCAAGCCGCGAAGGAGCGCCTCGGCCCAGGCGACCTACGGTCCCTCCTCCACGTCGGAGACACCTGGACGGTGGAGTAGCCGTCCCGCGGCCGGATGACCTCCGCGGGTCTCGGATCAGCCGGCGGTCGGCGGACTGAACCGCGAGAGTGCCTCGGTGGAGGCGACCTCCATCTGCCGGAGTTCGCGGACGGTCCCGGAGAGTATCCCGACGAGGGCGTCGAGGTGGGATCGGTCCGCACCGTCCCCGAGACTCACCCGGAATCCGGTCGTCCCCGGGTAGCCGATCTGCTCCAGCACCGGCGACGGGTCCTCGGGACGCCCGCTGCAGAGTGATCCGGCGCCGAGGCGGAAGCCGCGATCGTCGAGCGTCATCAGGAGCGTCGCGGGGTCGAGGCCGGCGACGCTGAATCCCACCAGGTGGGGCGTGCGGTGGGTCGCGTGACCGTGGACCGTCGTGCCGGGCACCTCGGCCAGCCTCTCCCGGAGCTCCGCGGTCAACGTCCAGTGGGCGGCCGCGCGGTCGGCCATCGTGGTGAGGGATGTCGTGAGCGCGGCCGCCATACCGGCGATGCCGGGGGTGTTCTCCATCCCCGAGCGACGCTTCCGCTCCCTGTCGTCCCCACAGGGATAGGCCGTGATCGCCACGCCGCGACGGACGTAGAGGGCGCCCACCCCCGGTGGCCCTCCGAACTTGTGCGCCGAAAGCGACAGGAGGTCCACGCCGAGGGCCGGTCCGTCCACCGGGAGCCGACCCACGGTCTGGCAGGCGTCCGTGTGGAACCGCACGCCGGCTTCGCGCGCGAGCCGGACCGCCTCGGCGACTGGCTGGATCGTTCCGAGCTCGTGGTTCGCGTGCTGGACGGATGCGAGGAGCGTGCCCGGAGTTCGCACCTCGGCGGCGAAGCGATCGAGGTCGATCCGACCGTCTCGGTCGACGGCGACGACCACGACTTCGAACCCGTCCGATTCCAGCGCGTGCGCGACACCGCTCACGGCCGGATGCTCGACGGCGCCGATCACGATCCGGGTGCCGAGCTCCCGGACGGCGCGGACGCCGCCCCAGATCGCGAGGGCGATCGATTCGGTGCCGCCGGAGGTGAACACGATCTCGTCGGGCTGGGCGCCGATCGCGGTGGCGACCTGCTCGCGTCCGTCGTCGAGCAGCGAGCGGGCCGCACGGCCCGGTGCGTGGATCGAGAGAGGGTCGCCGTACGACCCCAGGGCGGTGACGATGGCATCGCGCGCTTCCGGAAGGAGAGGAGTGGCCGAGGCCGAGTCGAGGTAGAGGTCGGCGACCATCGCCGGCCCAGGGTACCGGGCGGGCTCGGGGGCTACGGGGTGGCCGGCTCCCGTCCGCGCAAGAGCACGGCCGTGTAGAGGACGCCGGCGATGATGGCGCCGGCGATCGGTCCGACGATCCAGACGAGCGCGTCGGCCCACTGCCCGCCGACCAGCGCCGGGCCGAACCAACGGGCGGGGTTCATCGCCGCGCCGGTCAGCGGCCCGAACGCCAGGATGTCGAAGGCGATCGTGAGCCCG
>DATFGG010000093.1:0-3465 GCA_035249665.1 Actinomycetota bacterium
GAGACGAAGGACTTCTTCGCGTCCCTCGTGCCCGATCATCCGGCGGTGGCGATCCGTCCGATGTTCGGCCAGCTCTCCGCGTTCGTGAACGGCAACATGTTCATGGGGATCTTCGGCGAGGATGTCCTCGTGCGGCTCCCGGAAGCCGATCGCGCCGAAGTCCTCGGTGCGGGAGGAAGCGTCTTCGAGCCGATGGCCGGCCGCCCCATGAAGGAGTACGTCGTGCTGCCGGGCGCCTGGCGCGACGAACCGGACCGTATCCGCGAGTGGGCGGCTCGATCGCTCGATCACGCCGAGGAGCTCCCACCCAAGCAGCCCAAGCAGAAGAAGCGGGAGTCCTGAGGCTTCCCCATATCTCGAGGAGGGTATGGGGCTCCCGGAGGTGATCGGAGATGGAGAAGTGTGCCCACGACGCGTGTCGCTGCCAGGTCGAGGAGACGGGCGCCTATTGCTCCGACCATTGTCGGAGCGTCGCTGCCGCGGGACCATCTGCCGGGCCGCAGCCGTGCCTGTGCGGACACCCCGACTGCCAGGAGGGATAGAGGATGCGTGTGACGTTCGTCGACGGCCCGCTGGACGGGCGCGAGGAAGAGATCCCCGACGAGAAGCTCGAGGAGGGGCATCCCGTGTACTGGCCGGAGCGTCCGGAGACGGATGATGACACGGATCCGGAGCAGCCGGGACTCGACGGGGTCGTGGAGTACCTCTACGACGGGAACGGCCGCGCGAGCTACGTCGGCGGCCAGCTGGAGGACGCGTAACCTCGGCGGATGCCCGTCGAGGTGTACGTCGAGGCCACCGGGAAGCGCGCGTTCGCCGGCGCGGTCGACTGGCCGGGATGGTGCCGATCCGGGAAGGACGAGGAGGCCGCGCTCGAGACGCTCTTCGGCTACGGCCCGCGCTACGCGCACGTCCTGAAGGGATCGGGCATCCGCTTCACGGCACCGGCGCGTCCCTCTACGCTCTCGGTCGTGGAGCGGATGAAGGGCGACGCCACCACCGACTTCGGCGCCCCGTCGATCGCGCCGAGGGCCGACGCCGCGCCGATCGATCGACGCTGGCTCACGCGGAACGAGAGGATCCTCCGGGCGTGCTGGGAGTCCTTCGATCGGGCAGCCGCGGGCGTGAGGGGTGAGCTCCGCAAGGGGCCGCGCGGCGGCGGTCGGGAGGTCGACGCGATCGTCGGCCACGTCGTCGGCGCCGAAGGGGGCTACCTGCGCATGATCGCCGGGAAGCCGCCGCGCTTCGCGGAGGACGACGCGTCTGCCGCACGGGAACCGGTCCGAGCCGCCGTCCTCGAGGGGCTCGAACGTGCGGTCGTCGACGGCATCCCCGAGATGGGACCCCGCGGCGGCGCGAGATGGTCCGCGAGGTACTTCATGCGCCGCGACGCGTGGCACGTCCTTGACCACGCATGGGAGATCGAGGATCGCTCCTCAGCCGAGGCGTGAGCGCTCTCCGCGAGCCGCCCTCGCGGGGTGACGGAGCCACGACTTCGACGCCAGCGCGAGGTGGTCGAGCTCGAGCGCCGCGAGCGCTTCGTACCGGCCCGCCGCCAGGTCGGCGACCGGATCCTCGCTCGCCGTGCGGAGTTCCCGGAACAGTCGGCCGGCCACAGCGCGGTTGGCGAGGTAGGCGAGCGCGACGCCGTCGCCGCTCTTCAAGGATCTCCGGAGCGCGCGGCGCTCCCGTTCACGGGACACGCGCGGCGGTATCCACCCCGCGAGCACCGGAAGCGTCGGGCCCGCGGCCAACCCGACCCCGATCAGCAACGCCAGCGTGTCGACATCCTGCTCGACCGATCGGCCGTTCCTGACCGTTTCGTTGCCGATCGTGCGGATCTCGTCCGCGACGGCTTCGAACCCCTCGCCCACGAGGGGTACGTCGGCGAGGCGACCGACGGCGTCGCCCGCGCGATGGATCGCCTGACCGGTTCCTTCTATGCCCTCGCCGACGGCGCCGAGCCTTTCGACGAACGCGCCCACCGTGATCCCAAGCACGAGCCAGACCACCGTCCACAGGAGCACCAGCAGGTCGATCGCGACGACGGACCGTTGGGGGAGACGCGACTCGATCGATCCGAGCATGTGAGAACACCTTGCCCGGGCGCAGGGTGAGAGAAACGCTGTCGATGTGGGCTTCTAGGCGTCTCCCGAGCTCCGGTGCGCGAGAACGCGCAGCTTGCAGGTATCCTGGTGGATATCGGTCGGCGCGCGGAACGGAGCGCCAGCCACCGACGGATCGCCCGGTACACGGCTCAGCGCGAGGCATCGTCGCGTGCGCCGGGCGGCGCCAAGAGCGAGAACCAGAACGAGACAGAGGAGATGACCATGCCGGAGACCTTCGGGAAGCGACAGCGCAAGGACGTGAAGGCGAAGAAAGCGGCGGCGGCGGAGGAGCGGCGGTTGGCTCGCGTGCAGCGACGCCGGGATCGTGAGGCCGGTCTGATCGAGCCGGGCCCGCCCGTGGCCACGCCCGAGGAGATCGAGTCGCAGCTGGGGATCGTTCCGCCCGGGCTCGCGGACTGACCGACATCGGCACACGGATCCGCCGAGGCGCGGCGCGTACGCTCGCGGCCGGACCGGAATACGGGCGCCGGTACCGAGGTTCGGGGTAAGAGATGCCCGCGATCACCGTCGATGACACCACCGCGCTCCCGCGCCTCCCCGAGGCTCCTGGCTCGTCGGTGGTCCGCCCGATCCGTGCGGTCGTGACGGCCCCAGGGGGCTTCGAGGGCGAGGGGTTCCCGGTCCGCCGGGCCTTCGCCGGCGTCGAGCTCACCGACCTCGATCCCTTCGTCCACATGGACCAGATGGGTGAGGTCGAGTACGCGCCGGGCGAGCCGAAGGGCACGCCCTGGCACCCGCACCGCGGTTTCGAGACCGTCACCTACATGCTCGACGGGATCTTCGAGCACCAAGACTCGAACGGCGGCGGCGGCGTGATCACGAACGGCGACACCCAATGGATGACGGCCGGCGCCGGGATCTTGCACATCGAGAAACCACCGGAGCACCTGGTCGCCAGCGGAGGCTTGTTCCACGGGATCCAGCTCTGGGTCAACCTGCCCAAGGCCGAGAAGTGGACCCCTCCGCGGTACCAGGATCTCCGGGGCAGTGAGGTCGGATTGCTGGCGTCGGCGGACGCCGGTGCGCTGGTCCGGGTGATCGCCGGCGACCTCGCGGGCCAGATCGGTCCGGGGCAGACCGGGCCCGGGCAGACCTACACGCCCATGACGATGGTCCACACGACGATCTCGCCCGGGTCGCGGCTCGAGCTCCCGTGGAACCCCTCGTTCAACGCTCTCGCCTACGTGCTGGCGGGCGCGGGCACGGCCGGATCGGATCGCCGACCGATCGTCACGGGTCAGCTGGCCGTGCTGGGAGCCGGAGACCTGGTGCGCCTGGAGGCCGACGCCTCGCAGGAGAGCCGATCACCGGCCTTCGAGGTGCTGGTCCTCGGCGG
>DATFGG010000094.1:0-9218 GCA_035249665.1 Actinomycetota bacterium
CGCGAAGCCTTCACGGCGCGCCGCCGCGCCGCCGCCGGCTGACGCCCCTCGCCCTCCCGCCGGTTTCCGGTCGAAAGCCCCCGGGTAGGATTCGCCGGTCGTGACCACGACTTCCGGACGATCCCCCAAGGACTACCGACCCCGTCACGCACGGAAGAAGGCGGGCGGTGCGACGACGTCGTCCCGGTCGACAGCAACCGCGTCGACGAGGTCCGCGTCCGGAGCGGCGAAGTCCGGCCGGAGGGGCGCATCGGATCGAACGGGTCCGAAGGGGCGACGCCAGCCCGGGAAGAAGGGGTTCTTCCGTCGCTACTGGTGGGCCTTCGCGCTGGCCCCGTTCGCTGTCGTGCTCCTCGGGTTCACCGTCCTGGCGATCGCCTACGTACGCATCGACCTGCCGAAGGCGCTCCCGCCGATCCAGACGACGTTCGTCACCGATCGCAACGGCGAGCTGCTCACGACGCTCCACGGCTCGGTCGACCGCACGATCATCCCCTTCCGGCAGATGCCCCCTCATCTCCGGAACGCGGTGGTCGCCGTGGAGGACGCGCGCTTCTACGAGCACGACGGGGTCGACCTGAAGGGGACGGTCCGGGCGGCATGGAACGACCTCGTCGCGCGTGACGCCGTCCAGGGTGGCTCGACGATCACCCAACAGCTGGTGAAGCGCGTGTACGCGGGGCGGTACATCGAGGGCGAGAACGGCGTCACGGACTACGTGATCCCGCCGCGCACGGTGAAGGAGAAGGTGCGCGAGGTCCTCCTCGCGATCAAGGTCGAACGCACCTTCGAGAAGGAGACGATCCTGACGAAGTATCTGAACACGGTGTACTTCGGCCACGGCGCGTACGGGATCGAGGCGGCCGCGCAGACGTATTTCGGCGTGGCGGCGCGGCACCTCACGGTCTCTCAGTCCGCGACGCTCGCGGGTATCCTCACCGCCCCCGAGGCCTACGATCCGATCGATCACCCGTTCGACGCCAAGTTCCGGCGGGACTTCGCCCTCGACCGGATGGTGCAGTACGACTACCTCGACGCCGAGGAAGCGGACGAGTTGAAGCGCCACGCCTGCTGTGGGATCCCCGTCGACCTCCAGCGGGGGGGTTCGGACGCGCAGATCGAGTCGCCCGGGGATTCCGAGTACTTCGTCCAGTACGTTCGCGAGACCCTGGCGCGGCGTTACGGGCCGGCGGCCGTCTACGGCGGCGGCCTCGAGGTGACGACCTCCCTCGATCTCGGCTATCAGGCTGCCGCCGAGGCCGCGGTCGAGTCGCACCTCCCGACGCCCGGTGACCCCGGCGCCGCGCTCGTCGCGATCGAGCCGTCCACGGGCCACGTCCTCGCCATGGCGGGAGGCAGGGACTTCGCCAAGTCCCAGGTGAACCTCGCCACGTTCCGGGGAGGCACCGGCCGGCAGGCGGGCTCCGCGTTCAAAGCCTTCACCCTCGCCGAAGCGATGGACCAGGGCTTCCGACTCGACTCGCGCTGGTACGGGCCCAACACGATCACGATCGACGACCCGATCTGCGCGGATCAGAACGGCGAGCCGTGGCAGCCGGAGAACGCCGAGGGCGGCGGAAGCTCGTACACGCTGCAGTCGGCGACGGCGCACTCGGTGAACACCGTGTTCGCGCAGCTCGTCGTGGAGCTCGGGCCCGACAACGTCGTGGAGATGGCGCACGAGCTCGGGATCCGCTCGGACCTGCCGGAGGTGTGCGCGGTCACGCTCGGCAGCGTCGCCGTGAACCCCCTCGAGATGACGAACGCGTACGCCACCTTGTCGAACCGCGGGACCCGCTTCCGAGCGAGCCCGCTCCTGCAGGTTCGGTCGCCGGGCGGCCGGATCGACGAAGGCGTCGTCCCGAGAGGCAAGCAGGTCGTCGAGCAGAACGTCGCCGACCTCGTCACGTACACGCTGCAGGACGTCCTGGACTTCGGCACGGGCGCGTCCGCGCAGATCTCCTGGCCGGCCGCCGGCAAGACCGGCACGGCGCAGGACAACGTGGACGCCTGGTTCTGCGGGTACACCGTCCAGATCGCGGCGTGCGTGTGGGTGGGCTACCCCAAGGGGCAGATCCCGCTCGAGAACGTCGAGGGGGTGCCGCTTGTCTTCGGGGGCACGATCCCAGCCGCGATCTGGCACGACTTCATGGAGGCGGCGATGGCCGGCAAGGAGGCGATCGACTTCCCGGACCCGTCCTTCGACCAGCAGACCGTGACCCCGTCCGCACAGGCTCCGATCCCCCCGCCCTCACCGAGCCCCGAGCCCAGCGCCTCACCGAGCCCCGAGCCCAGCGCCTCACCGAGCCCGGAGCCCAGCGCCTCACCGAGCCCGGAGCCCAGCCCGTCGCCCAGCCCCTCACCGAGTCCATCGCCCTCGCCCAGCGGGAGCGTGTCCCCGCCCGGGCCGGTCCTGTTGCCGGACGGTGATCGAGGGGGCTAGCGGGCGGAGACGCGGACGTCGGCGGGCGCGTCGACCGGCAGCGTCGCCACGATCGACGTTCCGCGGCCGGGGTTCGATCGGATCACGAACGTCCCGTTCGCCAGTTCCACACGTTCCCGCATCGAGGCGAGGCCCACGCGGCCCTGCCGGAGGAACTCGCGCGTCATCGCGCTGTCGAACCCTCGCCCGTCGTCCTCGATCTCCACGCGCAGCGACGTCGCGGTCGTCTCGACGGAAACCATCACGTTGTCGGCGCGAGCGTGCTTGGCCGCGTTCGTCAGCGCCTCCTGGACCACCCGATAGGCGAGCGTCTCGAGGTCGGCGGACAGGGGCCGGGGGAGGGTGCCGGCGAGGTCCGTCTCGACCCCTTGCTCGATCCCGAAGCGCGTCACCGCCTCCCTCAGCGCGGGCATCAACCCGCGCTCCTCGAGCACGGGTGGACGCAATCCCGACATCAGGGCCCTGAGCGCATCGGCTTCGTCGGCGAGCTCCTTCCGCACCTTCGACAAGACGTCCACCCCTCGGTCGACGTCGCCGGCGCCGATCATCAGGAGCGACGCTTCGAGGGAGAGCGACGCGGCCGACACGCCCTGCACCGGTCCGTCGTGGAGGTCGCGTGCGATCCGGTTCCGTTCGGACTCGATCGCGGAGTTGGTTCGGCGGAGCAGGCTGGTGCGGTCTTCGTCCTTCTCCTGCAGGAACTTCAGCAGCGAACGGATCGTCTGGTCGGCAGCCTTGCCCGGGGTGACGTCGCGGATCAGGACGAGCCGCCGGGGGGGAACGGTCGGGATGTCGGAGACACGCGACTCGAGGTAGAGGGGCGTGCCGTCCGTCCGCTCGAGTTGGGCTTGCCCCGCGGCGGGGAGGTCCGCGAACCGTGCGTCCGCGCCGTCGAGCGACGCCGCCAGCGTCTGCCATCGCTGCCCCTCGATCGTGGGGCGATCGAGGTGCACCATCTGACAGAACGCCTCGTTCGTCCGGACGATGACGTCGTTCGAATCCAGCTCCACGATGCCGTCCACCGCGGTGTCGAAGACCAGGCGGAGGTGCTCCTCCGACACCTTCAGCGTCTCATTCGCCTCGCGCACCCGATCCAGGGCGGCGTCCATATCGGCCAGGGCCTCCTCTTTCTGATGGAGAGCCCTGCGAACCGATTCGCTCGCCTGGGTGATCGTGATCTGGTTCGCGATGATCCGGACCGCGACCGCGAGGGCCAGGACGCCGATGAACATGCTCGTCTGAAGGCCGGTGAGCCCCTGCCGGTCGCCGAGGACGCCGGTGATCAGGAGCGCGGCGCAGGCTGCGATCACGGCAACGCTCGTCAGGATGGGCCGCGCGAACCGCGAGGGACGGGGGAGCTCCTTCGCCGGCCGCAGCACGAGGTACGTGGCCGCCAGCGCGAGCGGCGACAGGGCGATCGGGAGCTCGATCGCCGGGTTCGTCGCCTCGTAGGACATCCTGGTCCATTGCCAGCCGAACGTGAGGACGGCCGCACCGAGCCCGGCGAACACGACCGCACGGGCGAGGTGGGCTCGCGTGGGTACCCAGATCGCGAGCGCCGGATAGGTGGCGATGAGGAACGCCGATACGAGCGAGAACGTCACGGCCGACGCCGAGATGTCGCCGCGGATCGTGTCCGGGCGGATCAACACGTACCCCGCCGCCATCAGGGCGCTCACGATCAACGCGGCGTCCGTCGCGAGCTCACGGCGATCCCCCGCGGGGACGTGATGACGGATCTCGCCGGCGAACCCGGCGCCGAGTGCGACGAGGGGGAGGAGGAAGAGCAGGTCGGGGTACCCCGGCGTCATCTTCGGACCCGTCAGCCCCGACACGAAGACGAGACCGATCACCGCGGACCCGGTCAGGAGGGCGACGCCGACCGCCCGAGAGCTGCGCGCCGCCTTCCCCTCGCGCATCGCGAGCAGCACGACGCCGCCCATGAACCAGGCGACGGCGTCGATGAGGTTGACCACGAGCGGTCGTCGCGAGTCGTCAGGGGCGCCGAGGTAGGCGCCGACGATCACGAGGGCCGTCAGGCCGAGCGCGACAGAGGCCGCTCTGCGACGTGGGTGAGGGGTCCCGCGCATGGAGGTCCATGATGCCGTGCGCCCCTGCGAGACTCCATCACCCGGATCGGGCTGTGGGCTCCTCCGAACGGCCTACGACGCTCGGGAGGACTTCACTCGATCAAGCGCCTTCGGAGCGCCTCCGCCACGGCCGCGGTGCGGTCCGAAGCGCCGAGCTTCTCGAAGATGTGTTCGAGGTGGGTCTTGACGGTGTCGGGAGAGATGTAGAGGCGTTCGGCGATGTCCCGGTTCGTGTGGCCGAATGCGAGCAGCTGGAGCACTTCGATCTCCCGCGCGGTCAGGGTCTCCGCCCGGCGGTCGCGCTCCTTCGCGGTGGAGAGCTCCTCCGCGAGAGCCACGACGAGCTGCGGATCGATCACCATGTTGCCGCCCGCGACCAGGCGGACCGTCTGGATCAGGTGCTCGGCATCACGCGCCTTCAACACGTAGCCCCGCGCCCCCGCACGGACCGCCTCGACCACGAACTGCCGGTCGTCGTACGCGGTGAGCATGATGACGCCGACCTTCTCGTGCTTCTCCCTGATCTCGCGGGCGGCCTCGAGGCCGTCCATCTCCGGCATCCGGATGTCGATCAGGGCGATGTCCGGCTCTTCCTTCCCGATCAGTTCGAGGAGCTCCTTGCCGTTGGCGGCCTCTCCGACGACGTCGATCCCCTCGGCCATGTCGAGGTACCTGCGGAGCCCTTGCCTCACCAGCGAATGGTCGTCCGCGATGGCCACCCTGATCGTCACGACACCTCCGGTCGGTCGCGTGCTCGGCACATCCTACCCCGGGCCACGCTGGCGGGTTCGGAACCGTCCGCCTCAGAACAGGTGTCGCCAGTTCACGAAGAGCACGGCACAGAGCACCCATCCGCCGGCGAGCACGGCGGTCACCAGTGCCCGGGGGAGCACACGTCCCAGGCCTGCCCCCGACAACCCCCAGAGCGCGGGGAACACCACAACGGCGAATCGAGGAGCCGACAGGAGCGGTCGATCCCAGAAGGGGTCCACGAGCGGGAGGAGGAGACTCAGGCCCCCGTACGTGACCTCGGAGACGCGGAGCGCCGGCACGGCGAGGGCCAGGCCGGCGATCGCGATCGACACGAGGACGAGATCGAGCAACCAGTAGGAGCGGAACGACCACGCGAGGTCGACGGCGTGGGTGAGCGAGACCCACGGTGGCTGGAGCTCGCGACCCCACAGGCGTTGGGCGTCGAGGGGGGCGAGCCAGTTGCCCTGCGCGAGCCCCCACCATGCGAACCACGACAGCGGTCCCAGGGAGATCGCGGCCGCGCCCGCCGCACGCCCGGCGAGCGCCCGGCGGGAGACGCTGCGGCCGCTCTTCTCGGAGAACGCCTCCACTAGGAGGGCCGGGATCAGCAGGATCCCCACGCTCCGCGTGAGCGCGGCCAGGGCGCCGGCGACGGCGACGTGTCCCCAGCGATCCCATCGCGCCGCGCGGAACGCGAGGATCGACAGGAACAGGAAGAGCGACTCGGTGTACGGCGCGAGGAAGAAGAAGGCCGTGGGGAAGAGCGCCACCACCACGATCGCCCGCCGAGCGACGCGCTCACCGAACGCGTCGGCCGTCAACGCGAACAACGCGAGGAGCGCACCGAGGAACGCGACGTTCGAGACCAGCAGCCCGGCGACGAGCTCGTCGCCGGGCAACATCCACGCGACGGCACGAACCGTGAGCGGGTAGAGAGGGAAGAACGCGGCGCTGGCGTCCTCATCCGACCATCCATCGTCGGCGAGCCGCAGATACCACACGGCGTCCTGCCGCTCGGTCGCATCGATCGCGTTGTGCCAGCCCGAGGTGGCGCCGGGCGCGGTCCTGCCAGGCACATCCACCGGCGGGAGCGGATCGAAGAGGTCGACGGCGATCACGGACACGAGCGACAGTCCGATCCTCGCCGCGAGGAAGACGAGGAGGCACGGCCGCACACCGTCGCGCAGCCGGTGAGGGCGGCTCACGCGTGCGCCACCGGCCGCGCCCGTTCCGCGCCGCCCTCCGCAGGGAGCCTGCGACTCGGCTCCCGCACCCACGCGACCACGCACCACACCAGCACGGCGGCGCGGATCACCACGGCGGTCTCGAAGACCCACTGGGGAAGACCACCGATCCCCTCGTGAGCGCCGAAGAACGAGAACCGCGTCAGGAGGACCGCGACGTCGGCGGCCTCGAATGCGAGGAACCGCCTGGGATGGGGGAGGACCAGGACCAGCCACGGGAGCAGCCACAGGCTGAACTGCGGGGAGTACACCTTCCCGAGGAGCAGGAAGAGCACGAGGAACGGGAACACGAGCTGCCAGCGAGGGAACTCGGGCTCTCGGCGACGCTTCGCGCCCCAGACCCAGGCGCCGATGCCGACCATCAGCGCCGTCGACGCGGCGTTGATCAGCCCGGTCGAGGGGCACAGGGAGAGATGCCGGCACAGCATGAACCACGCGCTGTCCCAATCCGCGCCGCGCGCGCCGTTGAATCGGAAGAACTCCCACCATCCGGACAGGGCCGTCGCAACGAACGGCACGTTCACGGCGAGCCAAGCAGCCGCGGCCGACCACCACAGGAGGATCGCCCGGTCGGGCTGGCGCCCCCGGAGACGGTCCGCGGCGAAGGGGACGAGCAGCAGGCCCGGGAAGAGCTTCGCCGCGGCCCCCAGTCCGATCAGGGCGCCGGCCCCACCGTCGCGGCGCCGGACGAACGCGAGCGTGGCCGCTGCCGTCAGGGCAACGGCGAGGAGATCCCAGTTCACGAACGCTTGGAGGGCGAGTCCGGGCGCCAGCGCGAACCACAGGGCCCGACCGGGATCGATCAGGTACAGGCACGCCGCCGCCACGGCGGCGCACGCGGACAACAGGATCGCGTTGACCCAGAAGAAGCGACCGGGATCGTCCCCGGAGATCCATCCGGCCACGCGCATGAAGTACATCGTGAGGACCGGATACTCGTCGCAGTTGAAGTCGGACGGGTCGCAGGCGTCGAGGTACGGGAGGCGACCCCCGGAGAGCTGCTCCGTCCCGAACAGGGGGACGATGTCCGTGTAGCAGGCGAGGTGATACTGGCGTCCGTCCTCCCAATGCCCGTCGGCGCACGGGCTCTTGTGGACGGCGCCGATCAGCAGCGTCCCGACGAGGCAGGCGAGCACGAGCCCGAGGGTGATCGGCCGGCCGGCGCGGCGCTCCACGGGTCGCATCGTATCGATGGCCGGCGCGCAGGCCGTGAGCGCACTCGGCCGATTTCGAGGATGACCGTGTGAGCGAACACTCGTAGAGTTCCTGGTCGTGAGGTACCGATCGCGAAGGGGCCGCCTGTGAAGCGGCCATGAAGTACCGGGTGGAACAGCTCGCCACGGCGTGCGAGGTATCCGTCGACACGGTCCGCTACTACCAAGCCAGGGGGTTGCTCCAGCAGCCCGACAAGGAGGGACGCGTCGCGTGGTACCGGCCGGAGCACGTCGACCGGATCCACGAGATCCGGAGCTTGCAGCGGCAGGGGTTGACGCTGGCGGCGATCCGCCGCGTGGTCGACGGCGAACTCAGCCTCGCGGACGCCGGCTTGGCTGCCGCCGTCGCGTCCGAGCGCGCCGACTCGAGCGACGGAGAGGCGCTGTCGCTCGACGCGTTCTCCTCCGCGAGCGGCGTGCCGGCGTCGCTGATCCAAGCCGTGGAGCGCGAGGGCATCCGGATCGGTCACGACGTCGGCGGCGAGACCCGTTACACGGCCGGGGACATCGAGCTCGTGCGCACGGCACTCCGCCTCCTCGAGTTCGGGCTCCCGTTGGGCGATCTGCTCGCGCTGGCCCGCGACGCGGACGAGGCGATGCGAGGGCTCGCCGAGCGCGCCGTCGAGCTGTTCGACGAGCACGTGCGGAAACCGATCCGGGACACGGCTCCCGGCGCCGACGCCGCGTCGGCGCGCATGGTCGAGGCGTTCCAGGAGCTGCTCCCGGCCGTGACGCTCCTGGTCTCGCATCACTTCCGTCGGGTTCTCCTGGAAGTCGCGGAGGAGCACATCGAAACGCCGACGGGTGAGGCGCCGGCGAGCGAGGCGCCGCCGGATGAGGCGCCGGTGGGTGAGGCGCCGGTGGGTGAGGCGCCGGTTTCCCCCCGGCGCCAAAGATGAGACGGCGTCCTGCGCGCACGCTGCCGCAGGGCGAGGACAAGGCCCGGGCGGTCCGCCAGCTCTTCGACACGATCAGCCCCCGCTACGACCTCGTGAACCGCGTGATGACGGTCGGGATGGATCGTGGTTGGCGTCGCCGGACGGTCCGAGAGCTCGCGTTGCCGACCGGATCCCTCGTGTTCGACCTCGCGTGCGGCACGGGCGACCTCTGTCGGGAGCTCGGGGCCGCCAGGCATCGCGCCGTGGGGTTCGACTTCTCCCACGGGATGCTGGGCGCCGCCCGCACCGACGCACCCCTCGTCGAGGCCGACATCCTCCGGCTGCCGGTACGAGACGGTGACGCCGACGGAGCGACGTGTGGCTTCGCCCTGCGCAACGTCGTCTCGCTGGCCGACCTGTTCACCGAGCTGGCTCGCGTCGTGCGTCCCGGGGGTCGGATCGCGTTGCTGGAGACTGCGGAACCCGACGGACGGCTCCTGCGACTCGGACATCGCGTGTACTTCCGCGGCGCGGTGCCGGCGATCGGCGGCCTGCTCTCCAACCGGGAGGCGTACTCCTACCTCCCGCGATCGACC
>DATFGG010000095.1:0-5121 GCA_035249665.1 Actinomycetota bacterium
GAACGCTCCGCGGCCCTCCTCGGTCCCACGGTCGGATCGTCCGGCCGGCTCGACCGTCACGACCGTCACGCCCCCGAGCGGGACGGAGGGATCCGCCCAGCCGGATCGATGCGACGACGAGGTGGGTGGCCAGGGCCTCGAGGGCCCCGCCGACGAAGGCGACCCCGTCCGGGCCCAGGGCTGCCCGAAGGATCGCGCGACGTCCCCCGAGGGGTCCGGTTCCGGCGGGAAACCTGAGGACCCGCGGAGTCAGGGAGAAGACGGCGGATCGCCCGGAACGCCTCCCGAGGAACCGGTGGATCTGGGAGAAGATAGCGGACCGCCCGACGACCAGGGAGAAGGCAACGGACCGCCCGACGACCAGGGGAACCAGGGACAGGGCAACTACGATCAGGGGAACCAGGGAGAGGGCCACGGACCGCCCGAGCAGACCGGGGACCCAGCCCCACAGGTGGAGGATCCGTCGGATGGCCAGGACGCTACGAGCGAGGCGGTCGACGAGGCAGCCCTCAGCGATCAGCACGGTTGAGCCCGTACCGGACGCGCGCGACCGTCGCTAGGAGGCGACGCGCGAGACCGGAACGGAACCGGACACGATCGTGCCACCTCCAGGAACCGACGTGATCTCCACCGCGCCATCCAGCGCGGCGAGCCGATCCGCGATCCCCTGCAGTCCGGTGCCGTAGGGCGTCTCGCTCAGATCGAAGCCCACGCCGTCATCCTTCACCGCGAACCGGAGGCGTCCGTCCCCATCGGAGAGCGAGATCGTGGCCCGTGAGGCCGAGGCGTACTTGGCCACGTTCTGGAGGGCCTCGAGACAGGAGAAATACACGGCGGCCTCCGCCTCCTGCGGATAGCGGCCGACGCCGTCAGCCTCGATCGCGACGGAGACCGTCGACTTCCGAGCCTGGGATTCGAGCGCCGCCACGAGTCCCTTGTCCGCGAGGAGCGGCGGGTAGATGCCCCGCGCGAGGTCCCGGAGGTTCTCGAGCGCGTCGCCGGCATCGGACTGGAGGCCTGCGAGCAGCTCCTTCACCTTCGGGGGGTCGCGTTCGGCGACCTGCTCGGCCAGCCGGAGCTTCACGGCGAGCGCCACGAGCTGCTGCTGCGCGCCGTCATGGAGGTTCCGCTCCAGGCGGCGGCGCTCCTCGTCCTGCGCGGACACCAGACGCTTCTGGGAGCCGCGGAGCTGCTCGATGTGATCCATCAGCTGCTCGGTGAGGGCGACGTTGCGCATCACGAGCCCGGCTTGCGCGGCCAGATCGCGGACGAGCTTCTCCTCGGTCGCCGCGATCGCGTCGCCGGGCTTCTTCTCGATCGAGAGGCCGCCCAGCAGCTCTCCTTGATGACGGACGGGCTCGAAGACGGACGTGGGCGAGGATCGGGCGTCCGAGGCAGGAACCGGGAGCGCCTCGGTCGAAGGAGCGTCTTCCGGCCACGTCGCCTCCGAGCGGAGCTCATCGCCGATCCGGACCCACACGTCCGTGCGCACGGCTCCGGTGCCGCTCGCGAGCGCCCGGGCCATCCGTGGGAGCAGCTCCTCGTTCGCATAGGCGTTGCCGACGCGCTCGGAGAACGCGGAGAGCACCTCGTACGGCGTCGCGCGCTTCCCGTAGACGAGCCGGTCGGCGAACCGTCGCGCCCGGCGCCGTGCCGGCTGGAACGCGAGCGCGACGATGGCGGCGGCCGCGGCCGACAGCACCGGACTGGCCTGACTCCCGACCACTGTCCCCACACCGACCACGATCGCGACGTACACGAGCGTGATGAAGACGGCGAGCGCTCCGAACAACACCGCCTTCTTGATCACGACGTCGATGTCGAACAGTCGGTATCGGAGGATCGACGCGCCGATCGCGATCGGGATCAACACGAAGGAGGGGATCACGATGCTCTGCAGCACCGTGAGCCAGCCCGGTTGGTCCTCTCCTCCCCAGGAGTGCGGAATCGACGCGAGCATCGCTCCCGCATACAGCAAGGCCACGAAGATCGCGGCCGTGAGTAGCCACCGCAGCTGGAGTCGCTCGACGCCCCTCGACCGCCGGAAGCGCATCACCAGCGCCGTCAGCGACGCGATCACGCCGATCGGGATCACGAGGATCGTCGCCTGGGCGACGTCGAGGAAGGGACCGAGCGCGTCGATCCCGAGCGGATTCGGCGCGTTCGGGACCGGCGACTCCTCCAACGGCCCCGGATCCAGCAGGATGGCGAAGTAGACCACCGTCAGCCCGACCCCGAGCACCCACGCGAACCATCGCCACCGCGGCGAGGGCAGATGCCCGTCCGGGAACAGCAGGAGGAGGAACGTGACGGGCAACACCACGATCGGGACCCAGCTCGGCGAATCGAACGCGAGCAGCACGAGGGCGGTGTCCCGGGCGCCCGAGTAGAGCAGATACTCGCCGGGCGAGGTGAGGAGCGCCGTCAGGCCGAAGAACGTCCCGATCCCGAGCATCAGCCACCCGATCGAGTTCTCCGGGCGGCGGATCGCCAGCACGTACCCGATCACCGGGAACATCGCGAACGAGAGGACGAAGGTGATATCCGCGAGCGGGTTCCCGGCGCCGGGAGGACGGATCGCGGCGGCGAGGAACGTGTACACGAGCCCGATCGCGAAGCTGACCAACGTGAGGCCGGCCAGGGCTCGGGCGAGCAGGACCCGGCGGGGCGAACGATCGACGATCGGAGCAGATGCCTCGGAGGCCATGGGCGCATGTTCGCACCTCGTCGGCGCGACCCCAAGGGGCCGAGCGCGACGAACCGCGGACGTGCGGGCTCGCCTCGTTGTGGGGAGGCCAGCACCCCTGCACGGGAGCCTCCGGTCCCGGTCTCCTCTCGTTCGAGTAGGGTTGGGGGGTGGATGAAGGGATGAACGTCTACAAGACGGAGGCCGGGATGATCTTCCGGGTCTCGGAGTCCCAGGAAGGCCACATCTCCGTCGAGACCCTCGACGACGCCACATGGGTTGCGGGCAGGATCGGGATGGTGGGACTCCGCGTCCTCCCCACGACCACCCGCCTCACGGCCCGCCAGGTGCTGGCGCTCCCCGTCTAGCCCCGGCCTCGTCCATCCGCTCGGCTACCGTGGTCCCTCGATCCCTGCGCAACCGGGTCACGCCGCTGGGTGAGCTGATCGCCGATCCCGCCCGCGGCCTCGTGTACGGCAACCGAGGCTGCCTCCACGACGAGCACGGCCGGATCCGGCGACACCACGCGACGCGTCGCTGGATCGCGTGTCGCCTCGAGTTCCGTCGCTGGCACCGCGAGCCGCTGATGCAGCCCGGCCGGTTCACGGAGCTGTTCTTCCTCGACGAAGCGACCGCGTTCGCCGCCGGGCATCGTCCGTGCGCGCTCTGCCGGCGAGGCGACTACGTTCGGCTGCAGGGTCTGTGGCGGGACATGCACCCCGGCCTTCTCGCCGGCGCCGATGCGATCGATACGCAGCTCCACGCGGAGCGTCTGGTTCGCGGATCCGGAGCGCAGCGTCATCACGACGCCTCGCTCGACGGCCTCCCCGACGGGGCGTTCGTGCTCCGCGAGAGGGATCCGTGGGTGGTCGCCGCCGCCGGTCTGTGGCGATGGACGCCGGCCGGTTACGTCGACCGTACGCCGCGGCCATCCAAGGGAACCGCGCGCGTGATCACGCCGCCGTCGCTCGTGTCCGTCCTGCGATCGGAGTGGCAGCCGCTCGTGCCGATGCTCCATCCTTCGGCGATCTAGGCCCTCGGCGATCTCGGCCCTCGGCGAGCGAAGGACGCTGCGTGGTCATCGTCCTCGCCTGGCCGGGCGCGGCCGCCTGCCGGAGCTCGGGCGCGGGCGGGGGCTCTGGTGTCGCCTCGCGCTCTCGACGCGGAGGCCCGCATCCCCGAACTCGGTGTGCAGCTTGAGGACCGCCGCGATCTTGCCGACGTCCGTCGTCTTCTCCCGGGTGACGAACGTGATCCCGGTCCCCGTCCGCCCCGCACGCGCGGTACGGCCGACGCGGTGGAGGTAGTCCTTCTCGTCGGCCGGCGGGTCGAAGTTGATCACGTGCGTGATGTGCTCGAGGTCGAGGCCGCGCGCGGCGACGTCGGTCGCTACGAGCACGTCGTTCGCGCCGGCGGCGAAGTGGCCGAGGGCGCGCTCACGCGCCCCTTGCGCCATCCCGCCGTGGAGCGCTCCCACCCGGAAGCCCTCCGCCTTGAGGTTCTTCGCCAGGCGATCCGCGCCTCGCTTCGTCCGCACGAACACGAGCGTGAGGCCGCGGTCGGCCGCGAGCTCTCGCACGAGCGCCCGCAACTTCCCCTGGTGGTCCACCGCGACGAAGCGGTGATCCGCCTCGGTGACCAGCGGGCCGTCGTGACCAGCCACCTCGTGCCGGACGGGGTTCCGGATGAATCGGGCGGCGAGCCGGCCGACCGCGCCGTCGAGCGTCGCGGAGAACAGCATGGTCTGGCGGTCCGGACGGAGCAGTTGGAGGATCCGCGTGACATCGGGCAGGAAGCCCATGTCGAGCATCCGGTCCGCCTCGTCGAGGACGCAGATGCGGACGCGGTCCAGCCGCAGCATCTTCCGCTGGACGAGATCCAGGAGGCGGCCCGGCGTGGCGATCACGATGTCGGCGTGGCGGGCGCGTTTGGCCTGCGGGCCGAGGCCTACGCCGCCGTAGACAGCCGCCACCTTCAGGTGCTTCACGTCGGCGATGGCACGGAACTCCTCGGTGACCTGACTCGCCAGCTCACGCGTGGGCGCGAGGATCAGCGCGTTCGGACTCCCGCCGCCGGGCGTCAGCCGCTCGACGATCGGAACCGCGAACGCGAGGGTCTTCCCCGAACCGGTGCGGGAGCGGGCGAGGACGTCACGACCGGCGATCGCGTCCCGGAGGACGAGCGACTGGATCGGGAACGGCTCGGCGATGCCGCGCATCCGCAGGGCGTCCGCGACGGACCGGGAGACACCGAGGTCCGCGAACGACGTGGTCGTTCCCGGTGCCTCGGTCGGTGGCGCGGCGACTGGGCGCCGCACCTGGGTGCGTTGGGACATGACAGCTTCCTCTCGGATGCATGTGGGGATGAACGACTGCTCCGAAAGGAAGGGAGTTGAGGCGGCCTTCACCACGTGGGCGCGCATGCGTGCTCGCATG
>DATFGG010000096.1:0-2174 GCA_035249665.1 Actinomycetota bacterium
CTCCAACCCGAGTCGTTCCATCACCTGCCGACCGTCGAGGGTCGGGCGCATCGCATCGAGGTTCTCTTGCTCGGCCAGGCGAGCGATCCGGTCCTCGAGCTCGTCCTGGAGCCGGCCGAACCGCTCCGCGCGCTTCGGGTCCCGTGTCGTGCAATCCGCTCGTGTGAGCTGGTTCAGCTTGTCGAGGAGCGGCCCTGCGTCGCGGACGTACCGACGCACCGCGGCATCCGTCCAGCCGTCGCCGTACCCGTGGAAGCGGAGGTGGAGCTCCACGAGCGTCCGCACCTCCTCCACCGCGGTGTTGGGATAGCGGAGTTCCCGGAGTCGCTGCTCCGCCATCCGGGCGCCGACGACCTCATGGTGGTGGAACGACACGCCGTCGGGCGTGATCTCTCGGGTCGAGGGCTTCCCGATGTCGTGGAGGAGACCGGCGAGCCGGAGCACGGGATCGGGCTCGAGCCGTTCGACGACCGCGAACGTGTGGTGCAACACGTCCTTGTGCCGATGCACGGGATCCTGTTCGAGCTGGAGAGCCGGAAGCTCGGGAAGGAACTCATCCGCGAGCCCGGAGTCGACCAGCATCGTCAACCCGGCGCCGGCCGCGTCGCCGACGAGAAGCTTGTCCAGCTCGGCGCGGATGCGCTCCGGGGATACGATCCGCAGCCGGTCCCGCAGCCGGCGGATCGCGTCCACCACGCGTGGAGCCGGCGTCACGTCGAGCTCGGAGACGAATCGCGCGGCGCGGAGCATGCGCAGCGGATCGTCCGAGAAGGCGACCTCCGGATCCAGCGGCGTGTCGAGCAGCTTCGCCGCGAGGTCCTTCACCCCTTCGTACGGGTCGACGAACTCTCCGTCCGGCAGCCGGACGGCCATCGCGTTGATCGTGAAGTCTCGGCGGGACAGGTCGGTCTGGATGTCCTTCGCGAACGTGACCGCGGGCTTCCGCTCGTCCTCCGGATAGCGCTCCTCTCGGAACGTCGTGATCTCCAGGACGTTGCCGTGACGGCGCGCTCCGACGGTTCCGAACTTGGCCCCCACCAGATACAGCGCTTCCGCCCAGCCGCGGAGCAACCGGGAGGTCTCTGCCGGCGACGCGTCGGTCGCGAGATCGGTGTCGACACCGGGTGCGAGCCGACCCAGCACTAGGTCACGGACCGCTCCCCCGACGAGGTACAGCTCGTGACCGGCGGCCTGGAAACGGTCGCCGAGTTCCTTCGCGAGCGGATCGACCTCGAGGGTGGTCACAACGCCCAACCTTACCCTCGCGCTCCTCCCGCCCCGGCGGGGTACGGTGCGGCGATGCCCACCTGGCTCGGGTTCCTCTGGACGCTGCCGAACACCCTGCTCGGACTCGTGCTCGGTGTCCTCACGTTCCAGATGCCCCGGCTCGATCACGGGGTGGTCATCTTCGATCGAGCTCCCCGGGGGCTCACGGCGCTGCTGCCACGTCTCGGTCGTACCGCGATGACCATCGGCTTCGTGATCGTGTCTGCCCGCCCGCTCGAGGGACGACTCCTGGCCCACGAGCGCCAGCACGTGCGTCAGTACCTCGTGTGGGGCCCGTTCTTCATCCCCGCGTACCTTTTGGTCGCGGTCCGCTACGGGTACCGGCGCCATCCGATGGAGCTCGCGGCCGTCCGCGCGGCGGACAGTCCAGAGACGTAGTCGATCAGTACGGGAGGCTCTCGGAGGCCGCCTCCGCCTCGTCGAACGCCGCGCGGCGTTCGAACGTGCCGTGCAGTGCCAGGTCGAAGTCGTGCGGGTTGGTGGCTGTCCGGCGAGCCTCGTCCGGTGAGACGACGCCCTCCTTCACGAGCTTCACGAGCGCTTGGTCGAAGGTCTGCATGCCATAGAACTCTCCGCCTTGGATCACCTCGAGTATGCCCGACGTCTCATCGGGGTCCACGATCCTGTCGAAAACGCGTCCTGTGTTCACGAGCACTTCCACGACCGGGACACGTCCCTTCCCGTCGGCACGGGTCACGAGACGCTGGGACACGATCCCGCGGAGAGCGCCGGCGAAGGAGGAGCGGATCTCCCGCTGCTGCTCGGGCGGGAACAGGTCCAGCGTGCGGTTGATCGTCTCCATCGCGTCGATCGTGTGCAGGGTGGAGATCACGAGGTGTCCGGTCTCGGCCGCCTGGATCGCGGCGAGCGCCGAGTCCGAGTCACGG
>DATFGG010000097.1:0-15686 GCA_035249665.1 Actinomycetota bacterium
TCTCCGGAACGTCGTCCGGAAGGTCGGCGTGCACGAGCTGACCCGGCGAGCCGATCCCGGCGTCACGTTCCTGAACGACGAGGGCACGGTCCTGATCGCGTACCAGCTGTTCGTCTACAGCGACGCAGCGCCCACGCCGCCTGAGATCGAGCGCTTCGCCCGCCTCGTCCCGCTTCCCGATCTCGTGGTCTACGTGAAGGCACCGACCGATGTGCTCGTGGAGCGGGCCATGATCCGTTCGGACGTCCGGCGGGAGCTCGCGGGCCTGGATGCGGGGCGGATCGGATCATGGATCGGGAGAGCGATCTCGGTCTTCGACGCCCTGACCGAGACCGATGCGATGCGCGATCGTGTGGTGACCATCGAGCTCGATGATGCATCGCCCGAGGGTCTCGATCGAGGCGTCGGGCAGCTACGGGACGCGGTGGAGGCGAGGGCGCGCGCGCCGGGCTCGTCGACCCGCTCGGCCCTCGACGGCCGATCCCGCCCATCCCGGAGAGCGACCGTGATCGCGTTCGTCGGATCGGAGGCGACGGGGAAGTCGACCGTCCTTGACGAGGTGGAGCGGTGGCTGTCCGAGAGCCGGCGAGTTCGCCGCGTCCACGCCGGCAAGCCGCCGAGCACGCCCTTGACCTCGATCCCGCACGCGCTGCTACCGGCGCTGCGCTCGCTGTTCCCGGAGCAACGGACCCTGCGCGTCGAGGAGCGCTACGAAGGGGGCGATGCGGCCGGGACGACGTACCCGCTCCTCTTCGGGATCCGATCCGTGATGCTGGCGTACGAACGGCGTGCCCTCCTCAAGCGCGCGGTGCGCGACGGAGCGGGGACGGTCGTGCTGAGCGACCGATACCCGTCGGATGCGAGCGGCGCGCCCGACGGCCCGCAGCTCACCCACCTGCCGATGCCGCGGAGCGCCTTCTCGTTCCGACGGATCCTCGCGTCGATCGAGGGGCGTCTGTATCGCGATATCCCCGCGCCGGATCTGGTCTTCCAGCTGACGGCCCCTCTCGAGGTGACGCTGGCCCGGAACGCGGCGAGGGAGAAGAAGGAACCGGAGGACTACGTGCGGTTCCGTCACGAGCTCAGCTCCAGGCTCCGGTTCGACGGAGCATCCGTGTACCCCATCGACACCGATCGCGACCTCGAGCAGGTGGTCCGGCAGATCGAGGTGCTGATCGACGCCCGCCGGGAGGTCTGAGCGCCATGCTGCCGACCTTCGTGATCATCGGTGCGGCGAAAGCAGGCACGACCGCCCTGTACTGGTACCTGGCCGATCACCCCGAGGTCTTCATGAGCCCGGTGAAGGAGACGAACTACTTCGCGTTCGGACTCGACGACGACGGCCATCCCCTGTACGGCGATCCGGAGCTGCACCGGTTCCCGATCCGATCCTTCGCCGAGTACGAAGCACTCTTCGCAGGATCGGGCGGGGCACTCGCCGTGGGTGAAGCATCACCGATCTACCTGGAGTGCCCGCAGTCGGCCGCCCGGATCAGGGAGGTCGTGCCCGGCGCCAGGATCGTCTGCTTCCTGCGCGAGCCCGTCGATCGCGCGTACTCGGACTACCTGATGTACCTCCGTGCGCGGGATCGGAGATTGGACCCCGACCGAGACCTGACGCCCGATGCCCCCTGGGCGCATCCCGGGTCCCACTGGATGCAGATCAGCAGGTACCACGAAGCGCTCTCCCGCTACTACGAGCGCTTCCCACGGGAGCAGATCGACGTGTTCCTCTTCGACGACCTCAAGACCGACGCCGCCGCGTGCGTACGCGCCGTCTTCGCCGCGATCGGCGTCGATCCGGGGTTCGCCCCGGACCTCGAGACGCCGCACAACATCGGTGGGCTACCGTCGAGCCGGATCCTCGAGCGGGTCCTCACGAGCCGGTCCGTCCGCAGGGTCGTCGAGCCCTGGATCCCGCGGAGGGTGTCGGATGCCGTCAGACGGGTCCGGACGAAGAACCTGAAGAAGGCACCCCCGCTCCCCGATCAGCTGCGAGCGGAGTTGCGTGGGCACTTCCGGGATGACATCGGCCGGACGGCAGCGCTGATCGGCAGGAACCTGGACCACTGGCTCTCTCCGGCGTGATCGTTCACTCGATCAGCGCCCGAACGAGCCCTCCCGTCCTCCGTCCGCGGTAGAGGCGGAGCGTCGGCTTCAGCATCGCGCGCTGCTTCAGCCCGTAGAGCGCGAGCTTCCGGCGGTCGTACCGCTGCTGCACTCCGTCTCGGAACGTCGCGACCGTGCTCGACAGCGAGGCCCCATAGGCTCGCTGTTGGGCCGGATAGATCTCGCGCACCACGTGCTCGTACAGCTCGAGGTCGGCCGCGTTCGCGTCGACGATCATCTGACGGGTCCTCGGGTCGGCCAGCAGACCTTTCGCGATATCGGAGCTCTTGGCCACGTTGACCGGTGCGTACCCGATGTTGAGATCGGGGGCGCGTTGGGCTTGCAGGAGCACGATCGATTCATCGAATCGCTCCGTGAGCCCGACGAACATCGACTTCCGTTCGATCACGCGGATCGCATCCGAAGGGTCGATGGTCCCGCCGATCCGCTGCGTCTGCGCGTCTCGCGCCCATGCCTTCTCGATCCAGTCCTCGAACACGAGACCCTGCTTCTTCCGATAGTCGAGCTGGTACTGGAACCGGGAGGCACACAGTGCGATCGGCTCGCGGAGGAACGTCAGGTACCGGAAGTCGGTTCCTTCCTCTTCCAGATCGACGTAGCCGCTGATCCGGTGTCCCGCGATGCTCGCGAGGCGCGGATAGAGCTTGCGCACGCGGCGGAGATCCTCCGTGGAGAACGGGGGATCGACCCATGCGCCGTGCCACGGCTCGACATCGCAGTGTCGTGAACCGTAGGAGCTGCGGAGGATGTACCGCAGGGTCGTGCCTGCGGTCTTGTTGATGTGCACGAACACGAGCAGCGGTCTCGTCGCACTCATGGCCAGTCGTATCCGAGCCGCCGGCTGGTCGGTCCCGCGATCCGCGCGATCGTTCGGAGATCGACCGCGGTCAGGGTCGGTTGCCACGACAGATCTTCCCTGATCTCGTCCAGCACCTTGAGGCGCATCGAGTTGCCGATCACATGTCGTTCCGAGTTCTCGAGCAGCTGCGTGATCGGCGCCGGCTGCACGCCGATGAATCGGGCCACGCGGTCGAGCGACGCCTGTGGTTCCGCGCAGAGCTCCTCGTAGTAGAGGAGCATCCACGAGTCGCGGGGGAAGCGTCGCCTGACCCGATCCGCTTCGACGTTGTAGTGCCGCCATTGGCGGGCGGCCTTCCGGACGCTGACCTTGGTGTGCTTCATGATGCTCGCCACGTTGCCCCGCGGATCGCGCACGAGGTGGATCACCTTCACGTCGAGGCGCGGCATGTCGGCCAGATAGCGAGGACGCTGGTGATCACGAGCCGTGTCCACGAACGTTCCCTTGCCCGTCTGCTCCAAGACGGCGCGTGCCAGACTCCACGAAGCGGATCGAGCCTCCGCGATCCGCCGCGCCACCGGCCCGGCCCGGTGGAGCACGGCGTCCCGGCACCAGGTCAGCCCATCGTTGCCGAGAGAGCTCACCAGGAGCCCGTTCAGCCATCGTTGCCGGGAGACCCGTACATGGGTGTTCCAGAAGTCCTTCTCGAACACCGTCACCGGGTGGTCGAGCTCCACGGTCCTCCTGGCGATGCGGCCCCAGAACCCGCAATCGGTGAATCTCGCGCCACACGAGCAGAGGTACGTCGAGACATCGACCCGGGCGGTGAGTCCGGTGGCCGCGCCGATCGACGCGCATTCCGGATGATTCCCCAAGAGCATCCCGAGGAGCGTCGAACCCGTGTACGGGCTGCCCGGCATGCACACGTAGGGGATCGGGGCATCCATCGCCGGTCGTTCGGTCGTCAAGACGTCGAGGTGTTGGTCCATCGGGCAGCTCCTTCCCCGGCCTCGGCCCCGGCCTCGGCCTCGGCCCCGGCCTCGGCGACCGCCTTCGTGGCAGCGGCATCCCGGCCACCGGCGGCACGAGCGGCGAGGCCCGACCACAGGTCGAGGTTGCGTCCCGTCGTCGTGGCGAGATCGAAGGAGCGGCTGCGCTCTCGCGCGGCCTGCCCCAGCCGAGCCCGCTCGAGAGGGCTCTCGAGGAGACCGGCGACGGCCTCGGCGAGCGACTCCGGGTCGTCCGGCGGCACGATCCGGCCGGCCTCGCCGAGGCATTCGCTCCCGTTCACCTCGCTCGCGACGATCGCCGCCCCGCACGCCATCCCTTCGAGGAGGGCCAGGGAGAGACCGTCCCACCGTGAAGGGGCGACGACGAGGTCGGCGGCACGGTACTCCGGCGCCGTCGTATCGACGCCACCCCGCCATTCGATCCGGTCGGCGACTCCAAGCGACGCCGCGAGGGCGTCGAGCCGCGCGCGTTCTCCGTGCCCGCTCTCGTCGCCGACGAGGCGCAGACGTGCCGTCCGATCGTCCAGGAGGGCGAGCGCGCGGATCGCCACGTCCTGCCCCTTCTGTTCGCTCAGCCTTCCCACGCAGACGATGAGCGGGACCTCTTCGGCCCGGTCGGCTCGGTCGCCGATCGGAGAGAACCGATCGCGGTCCACCCCGTTGGGGATCGATCGCAGCGGCGCGCGAGCGCCCAGCACGGCGCGACCCTCCTCCGCCTCCCCATCCGAGACCGCGACGATCGCATCGCACCGGCGAGCGAGCACGCGTTCGATCCATCGGTAGAGACGGGCCCAGCGTCCACCCACGAGCCAGGACCAATAGTGGGCGGTGAAGACGACCGCGGGTCGATGGCGTCGCCCGAAGGACATCGCCGCGACGCGCCCCAGCGCACCTGCCTTCGAGGAATGGAGATGGACCACGTCTCGGCCACGACTCAGGCGCCGGATGGCCAGGAGGTCGGAGAGGTCCCTGAGGCTCGGTGTCCGAGCCATGTTCAGCGGGATGTGTCGGGCCCCGGCCGCCACGATCCAGCCGGCGAGCGGACCGTGTGTGGAGTCGGGGCTCACCACGGTGACTCGATGACCGGCCGCCACGGCCGCCTGGGTCAGATCGCGGACGCAGATCCCGACCCCGTAGCTCGTGGGCTGCGAGACGAGCAGGACGTTCAGCGGGCGATTCACGATGTCCTCGCCTGCCGGACCTCCGCGCTGCCATCCCCAAGGGGGGCAGCGGCTCGCGGGGCCTTCCACCTCGCCAGATCCAATCCCCACGAGCCCTCGAGCGTCTCGAACTCAGTCTCGTAGCGACCGCTCAGCTCCTGCCGCAGCTGCGGATCCAGCGGCGGGACGCGACGCCCGCTCGTCAATGCGCGCCTCAGACCCATCCGGCCGGCCATATCCACCAGCCACTCCAACCTGTGCCTCCGCATGCGCCGACCGACCTTGACGGCGGCGCTCGAGATCGTCCGGAAGCGTGGAACCGTGCTCGGGTTGACCCGGTCGGTGGCGTCGGGGAAGAGCTCCTCGGCCACGCCCAGGAACGCGGCCAGCTCGGCCCGCACCCCGCTCCCCTCGGACACGGCTTCCTCGAACAGGACCGGGAGGATCCGCTGCCTGTCGTAGTGATCGAGGTATCGCTCGAGGTACCGGCTGTAGAAGCCCATCTCCAACGCCCGAGGCCTCGTGGCGACGAACTCCTCGAAGGAGCCGCGGAAGTCACGTCGCTGGATCACGAATCCGAACTGGGAGTACGCGCGGTCCACCGGGTGCCGGAGCATCACGAGGAGCTTCGCCTCGGGAAGCAGGGTGGAGATCCGTTCCGGGCACGGATCGCAGTACAGGTACTGGGGGGAGATCTCACCGATCGCCGAGTACCGCCCGGCCTCGTCAGAAGGGCAGAAGAACGCCTCGTACCACGCCTGTCCTTCCTCGTGGTGGCGATCGAAGAAGCGCACCTCCTTGCGGCGCGAGGGCAGGTAGACGTCGGGATGCGCCGAGAGGAGCTGATGCAGCCACGTCGTCCCGGCGCGGGGCACGCCGATCCCGAGGAAGGTCGGCAGGGTCATGCCAGTCCGACCTTCACCACGTCGTGGTCGGTGAGATCGATGACGTCGTTCGGCGCAGCCGAGCGCCGAGCGCCGATCACCGCAGCGACCACGGCGAAGGTGAGGAAGAGCCACGTGGTCTTCCGGTGCTCCCACGTGAGGGTGGACGCACCAATCGCCCACACGAGCAGCGAGGTCAGCCAGAAGTTGCGGTCCCACTTCGGGAGCCGCAGGACCTGGAGGGCGACGATCCCGAGGATCGTCAGGAAGATCGTGAACCCGATCAAGCCTTCCTCGACGAGCACCGACAGGTACGAGTTGTGCGCGACCTTGTTCAAGGTGTTCACCGTTCGGTACATGTCCGTGCCGACGCCCAGCACGGGGTGCTCCATGAACGCTCGCAGCCCTTGCGCCCATTGGCCGGTGCGGCCGTTCAGGTCACCTTGCGTGATCTCCGTTCCGGTCGAGCCGAGTCGCTGGAAGGAACTCAGCGGCTGCACGATCGGGAGCACGAAGAACAGGGATGCGCCGAGGAGGACCACGACGGCGACCCGGGTGTGGATCCTCAGCTTCGTCAACGTGGCGAGGCCGTACAGGAGACCGATGGCCGCCGCGACGGACGCGGTCCTCGTGCCCGAGAGCGCCACCCCGATGAACGCGACCGGCAGATAGCCATAGTTGATGAAGCGGAAGACCCTCGGCGTCTCCGGCGAAGCCGCCAGGTAACAGGCGACGGGGATGCCCAGCGCGAGGATGAAGCCGTACCCATCCGGGTTGGTGTTGCCGAGGCTGTACCGCTCCTCATTGGTGTAGAACGCGTTGGTCTGGAGATAGTTGAGGACCGCACCCCCGACGGCGGTGTACGCACCGAGGACATACGCCTGCAGTCCCGCGAGCAACGCTGCCTTCGTCCGGTAGAGATCCCACAGGATGTAGACGAACAGCAGGGTCTGCAGCCACAGGTACACGGAGCCGAGGCTCTCGAGGGGATCGGGGCTCCAGAACGTCGTGAGCGCGACCCACGCGACGAACCCCGCCACGGCGAACAGGAACAGGACCGGCCGTCGCATCTGACCGGCGACGACGATCATGAACAGCCAGCACGCGCCGACGATGAGGCCCATCACCGTCGCCGTCGTGCCGAGGCCCGGCAGGTGGAACGCTCCCTCCCAGGGGATCGTGAAGACCAGGATCAGCGAAAGCCCGAAGACGATCTTGCGCACGGCTACTCCCCCACCAAGACCTCGAGATACCGGCTGACGACGAACTCCTGCTCGTACGGTCGCCAGCTCTCGGGCGCCGGTGCCGGCACCTCGCCCGCCAATGCCGACCGGATCCCGCGGGCGAGCCCGTCCACGTCTCCGACGCCCACGAGCAGACCGTATCTGCCGCCGTCCAGGATCTCCTGGGGGCCGCTGAGGCAGTCGGTGGCCACGATGGGCACACCGCAATAGAGGGCCTCGATCAGCACGGACGGGAGCCCCTCCCATCTCGACGACAGGACATAGGCGCCGGCACCCTTCATCGAGGGATACGGATTCTGCACCCAGCCGGGGAGGGCCGCCGCCCCGTCGAGACCGAGCTCGGTGATGAGCGCCTCGAGGGACCCGCGTTCCGGCCCTTCGCCCAGGATCACCAATCGGGCGTCACGATCCTCGCGAACCTTCGCGAACGCGCGGAGGAGCGTCCCGAAGTCCTTCTGCTCCGCGAGCCTCCCGACCGAGACCACGACGGGGGGCTCTCCGGGCCGGAACCATGGATGGTCGAGCGGAGCGTCCGCGAGCTGCTTCAGCTCCGGCGTCACGATCGGGTTGTGCACGACGTCGATCCGCTCGCGGGGAAGGCCCGCCGTCCGAGAGAGGTCGTCGGCCGTGCCGCGGGCGACGGACACGATCCGATCGGCCCAGGGATAGAACCGGCCGATCAACCGCGGGAGCATCCGATGCCGTCGTCGTGGTGAGTGCGCCGCCTCGAGCGACAGGGCGTTCTGCTCGTTCACGACCAGTCGCGTGTCGACCCGGGCCAGAGCTCTGGCCCAGATACCGACGACGTTCACGTAGTTCATCGATGTCAGCATCGCCGCCGGCCGTTCCCGGCGGAGATACCGGACGAGACCCGGGAGACTCGCGAGCACGCGGCTGGCGCGGAGGTTCACGATGCGGACCTCCGGCGGGACCTCTTCGAGATAGTGCCCGGACGCATCGCTGAGCACGAGGTCGACGTCGAATCCGCGATCCGCGATGCCGGCGGCGAGTTTGGCCATCGCGCGCTCGGCGCCGCCGCCATCCATGTTCGCCGTGAAGATCGCGACGCGCACCCTGGCATCCGTCGAAGGGCTCGTCGAGCCGCCGGCCGTCGCGTCCGCAGAGACGTTCATGTGAGTCGAGCCACCCTACGGAGTCGGAGCCAGAGCAGGCGTCGGACCTCGGGCTGCAGGCCGGCGAGGAACACCACCGGCGCGAGGACCGCGACCGACAGGCCGACGGACAGGACGAGCGCGACCCATGATCCGGCGTGGAGCGAATCCGCGAGCAGACCGGCTCCGCCGAACAGGGCGCCGGTGGCGATCGCGGGACGGACGATCCCTCGCAACTGCCGTTCGGGGGGGATCTCCAGCAGCCTGCCGATCATCCAGGGGTAGCCGATGCTCTGGATCGTTCGACCCACGATGAATCCGAGGACGAGCCCGACGATACCGAGGTCCATCGGGCCGATGAAGAGCCATGCGAGACCGATCGACGCCGCGGCGGAGATCGCTCCGAGGAGCACCTTCGTCCGGAGGTTCAACGTCAGGTCGATGATGTTGGCGTCCGTGCGGATCAACCCGAACTGGAGCACCATCAGCATGATCATCAAGACGGCGCCGGACCCCGGGTAATACTGCTCACCGACCCAGAGCCGGAGGAACGACGCTTCCCACAGGAGGACCGTCGTCCCCGCGACGATCGTGAAGAGCCAGATCAGGCTCATCGTCTCCCTGCGGATGCGAACGGCGCGCACGAGCTCGCCGGCGCCGATCATCCCTCCGAGGCCGGGCATGATCGCGACGATGAGCGTCGCCACCGCGACGATGATCGCCTGTGGCAGGTACTTCGCCAGCGTGTACGTCGTGACGAGCACGGGCGAACCGACCACGCCGAGGACGACCACGTCGCTCGCGAGCATGATGACCATCACGAGGTTCCACAGGAGGAACCACCAGCTCAGACCGACGAAATGACGGACCTCCGCGAGGCTCGGCCGCGCGATGCCGAACCACGCGACGCGGCTCCGGACGATGAGCAGATAGGTCACTCCCCACAGGACTGTCGCGACCGTCGTCGCGACCGCCAATCCGCCGATCCCCGCTCCGAAGTAGACGGCAACCACGAGGAGCGATTTGCTGACGAAGACGAGGAGGACCGACAAGCCCAACCGCTTGTACCCGAGGTTCTCCCCCTGGAGCACGGACTGCGGGAGGTAGAGCAAGCTGAAGAGGACCGCGTCGATGACCAGGATGCCCGCCGCCAGGCGGACGGTTCCGAAGTCGTCCCGCGGCACATCCAGCCACACGGGCGACAGCCAGGCCAAGACGCCGCCGATCGCGATGAGCAGGGGAAGGAAGAGCAGCCACACCGCGAGGGCGTTGCCGACCTGCCGCCTCTTGAAGTCGTAGTCGGTCGATCGTTGTTCGTGGGCGATCGTCCACTTCAGGGCCTCTCCGGGACGACCGCTCGCCGGTGACGCGTGGCCGATGAGGCGCTGCAGGACCTGCCAGATGCCGAACACCGCATCCCCGAGTCGCGTGAGGAGGATCGGGCTGATGATCAGTCCGGCGACGATCCTCGCGCCCTGCTCCGCCGTCGACGCCGCCGCGTTGAGGGATGCCTTCTTGGTCAGGCTGCCGTCGGAGACCACCCGCGAGACCATCCGGCCCAGCCGTCCTCTCGGCGCGGCCCTCGGAGTCGTGTCATCCGTCTTCATCCGCCGTCCCTCGGCGTCACTAGAGCCTGGACCAGATGGTGGCCTTGACCTCGGACAAGACGTCGTCCTTCGGCGAGGCCGCGTCGATCACGATCGCAGACGTTCCGTTCCAGTCGATCCCCCAGATCTCCTCGGATCGCGGACGAACCGAGGACTCCGGTTCGATCCCGCGCCGCCGCTCCACGGCCGTATCGGGGTCGACGCGCAGCACGATCAAGGTGTCGGGATCCCGGATGCGTTCGTAGTAGCGTCGCTCGAGTCCGGCCAGCCACGCGGCCCATCGGCCCCATGCCGACGGATCCGTCAACCGGCCGGTCACCGCTCCGTCCATCAGGGAGACCTCCGGCAGCGGGTAGCGATCGCAGATCACGATCGCCCCGTTCGTGGCGAGACGCCTCGCCTTCCGATAGGTGCGGAAGCGATCGCGAGCCGTGAGGACCTCCCAGACCAGGCGCGCCCGGTTCCGCACGCTCAACGCGCCCTCGCCGGCGGACAGGGACGACCGCAACGACTTCGCTGACGACGTCGACGTCCGTTTCGTCGCCGCGGCGAGCTTCAGGGAGCCCTTGACGATCGCCGTGAGCGCGGACCACGCCGGCTTCCCCATGTGCATCGTGGAGGAGTCGATGTGCTCGGACGCGAGCCAGCTCGAGAGCCCGTCCACCACGGTCGTCTTCCCTGCTCCATCTCCCCCCACGATCGCGACCAACGCGCCGCCGGAGGACATCCGGCTCCTGACGGGCCCGCGGAGGAAGACCTTGCGCCGGAGCACCGTCCTGCCACGCCTCCACATGCGCAGACCGGTATCGAGGACCGGCGGGCGTCGGCTGCAGCCGGCGAGCGCGCGTTGCAGGCGGGCCGCTGTCCGGATCTGGAGCCATCGCGACGCGCCCGGCTGCACGCAGCGCAGGCACCGCTCCAGGAGCTCGCGCGGGATGAGCGGGAGATGCCGTTCCGCGAGCTCCCACACCTGCTGCAGATCCGTCCTCTCGACGAGATCCTCCAGCTCCCGGCGCTCGCTCTTCGACAGCGATCCCTGGAACGAGACGAACGCGTCCCAGGTGGAGTGCTTCACGACCATCCGGATCAGGAACAGCAGGAGCTCGAAGGCCGTGGAGGGGATCGGGAATATCCCTTCCCGTCGAGCCGACGCGAGGTACGGCGCCTCGATCGGCAGATGGATGTTCTTGGTCATGTCGTCGCCGATCACCAGCTGGTAGTGCGCGTGGATGTGGACGAACACGCCCGTCGGATCGAGCCCGTAGGAGTGGTAGATGCCGGGCAGCCGCTTCCATGCCGGTTGGTCCGTGTCCTTGAAGCCCAAGCGCCGGAGGATCCGTTCGAACCGTTCCGCGTCGGCTCGTGCGACGAGCAGATCGAGGTCGTTCTCGCCCGAGGCGGAGCGCGCGATCGACTCGTTGCTCTTCCAATGACAATAGCGAACACGCTCGGCCTCGAGGGAACGGCACAGAGCGGCGATCAACACAAGAACGCCATCGCTCGGCGCAACGGCGCCGTCGTCGACCGAGGCGGCCGTCACGACATCGGACCGGAGCCCGTCTCGGTCGCCCCTCGCGGCAAGCGCATCGGCGGATCCGCGCAGGTGAGCACTGCTCCACGCACTCATCTGAGGCCTCTGTCGGGACATGGTTGCTCCACCGCGTTCGGGATGACGGAACAACGGTACGCGAGTGCGGCTCGCGCAGCACCGGCACCATGCCGTAGCCGCACTACGCCGTTCGCACGATGGTGGCTGCGCGCACCGGGTTCTACCGTGGGTATCGTACCCGCCGGCCGTAGACGCCGCGCGCCGATCCCTACGTGGGATCGCTTCGAGGAGACAGGGATCGCATGAGCAGGATGTTCCAGGAACTCCCCGCCGGGACGCCGGCGTCCGGCGACGGATCGCTCGACCTTCGTGAGTTCATGGGAACGGTCCTCCGGCGCAAGTGGCTCGTGCTGGCGGTCGTCATCGTCGTCGTGGCCCTGGCGGCCGCCTACTCGTACTCGCGTCCGAAGGTCTTCTCGGCCACGGCGAGCGTCGTGGCCAGACCGATCCGCGTGCAGACCACCGATGAGGACCCCTCGGACAACCTGAACATGCTCACCGAGGCCCAGCTGGTCCGGTCAACCCCCGTTGCGGATACCGCGCGAACGATCGTCGGGCGACCGCAGGATCTGCAGGACATGCTCCGACGGGTCACCGTGACGATCCCGGAGAACACGGAGATCCTCCAGATCTCCTACACGGACTCCACGCCGAAGCGTGCGCAGAGCGGCGCGCAGGCGTTCGCAGACGGCTACCTCGAGTTCAAGGCCGACCTCGCGCGGGAAGGGATCGAGGAGGATGCCGCCAGGATCCAGGCCGAGATCAACCAGATCGATGAAGAGATGGGACAGCTCGAGATCGACATGCAGGGGATGGAGGAGGGATCTCCCGAGCTGGCGGCGGCCGAGTCCGACCGCGTCTCCCTGGAAGACACGAGGCTCGGCTTGCGGAACCAACTCGTGGCGACGATCCTCTCGAGCAGGGATCCCGGTGATGTGCTGATCGCCGCGGAGCGTCCATCCTCGGCGATCAGCCCGAAGCATCAGGTGGATCTCGCCTTGGGGATCCTCCTGGGGCTCGCGGCCGGGATGGCCCTCGCTTCCGTGCGCGAGCGGATGCAGGATCGGATCGAGACCCCTGCCACGCTGCGGAACGTCCTGCGGGCGCCGACCCTCGGTGCCATCCCCGATTCCGAGCTCCTCAGGGGAGACCTCCCGCGTCTGGTGACGATCGATGAGCGGCGCAGCGCTCCCGCGGAAGCGTATCGAGCGCTCCGATCGACCGTCCTCGCGGCAGCTCGGGACGCCAAGGCGCGAACGATCCTCGTCACGAGCGCCATGGAGGGCGAGGGGAAGACGACGACCGCGGTCAACCTCGCGGTCGCGCTCTCGCAGGTGGGGAAGTCGGTCGTGCTCATCTCCGCGGACCTTCGGTTCCCACGCGTCCACGTCCTCCTCGGGGTCGGGAACGAACAGGGCCTCGGTCAGGTGCTCCAGGGATCGATCGAGCTCCGCGATGCGCTTGTCGAAACGCCCATCCCGAATCTGAAGGTGCTCCCAACGGGACCGGTGACCGCCGACGACGAGCCGGTCGAGCTCCTGCAATCCGATCGGATGGTCGACGTGATCCGTGGGTGTCGCCAGGCCGACGTGGTGATCGTGGACGCTCCCCCGATCGGGCCGGTCGCGGACAGCCTCATGCTCGTCGATCTCCTCGATGCCGTCATCATCGTCGCGGATGCCCAGGAGGGGACCCGTGCACGGGTCGCGGAGGCCCGCCATCAGCTGGCGCAGGTCGGGGGAACCATCCTCGGTGGCGTCCTCAACCGCGTTCCCGAATCGATGACCCAGCCGACGTACGGCTCCTACAACGGCCGCCGACCCGTGAACCGGTACGACGATGCGGATCGGGAGCTCGCGGCCCTTCGCGAGGAGGCTTCCAGGTCGTCGAAGACCTCGTCCCGCGCATGACTTCATCTACGCGGGGTACGGTGAGCTCCGTACGGAAGCTACGGACCACGCCGGTCGGCTGCAGGACGGAGAGGACCTACCCTCGCATGATGAGTCGAGGATCGAGCACGCGATGAAGGTGACGGTCATGGGGACCGGCCACGTCGGTCTGGTGACGAGCGTGATGTTCGCCAGCATCGGCCACGAGGTCGTCGGCACGGACATCGACGTCGAGAAGATCGAGCTCCTGCGCCGTGGCGTCGCCCCCTTCTTCGAGCCTGGGCTCGAAGAAGGGATGGCACGGGAAGCGGCGACGGGTCGACTTTCCTTCACCGCGAACGCGGCCGAGGCCCTCCGCGACACCGACGTCGTCTTCATCTGCGTCGGCACACCGGCACGCGCCAGCGGAGACGCCAACCTGCTCGCGATGGAGGAGTCGGCCAAGGTCGTCGCCCAGCACGCACCCAACGACACGGTGTTGGTCGAGAAGTCGACGGTTCCGGCGGGGACGGCCGAACGTGTCCGAACGACGTTGGAACGAGAGGGCGCGGGACGCCGGTTCCACGTGGCCTCCAACCCGGAGTTCCTCCGTGAGGGTTCGGCGATGGAAGACGCGCTCAAGCCCGATCGGATCGTGGTCGGTGTCGAGTCCCCTCGCTCGCTGGAGATCCTGCGGCGCCTCTACGCACCCCTCATCGACGATGGCGTCGAGCTGATCGTGACCGACATCCCGACGGCGGAGCTCGCGAAGCATGCCAGCAACGCCTTCCTCTCCCTCAAGATCTCGTTCGCGAACGCGATGGCACGCATCTGCGAGCGGGCCGGCGCCGACGTCACCGCCGTGGCGGACGTGATGGGTTCCGATCCACGCATCGGACGTGCGTTCCTCAACGCAGGCATCGGGTACGGCGGGTACTGCTTCCCGAAGGACGTGGCTGCGTTGCGGCGACTCTCCGAGCGACTGGGGTACCCGTTCCCACTCCTCGCCGAGGTCGAGCGGGTGAACGATGAGGCCGTGGAGGCCGTCGCCGCGAAGGTCGAGGACGCCCTCTGGAACATGGAGAGCAAGCGGATCGCCGTGCTGGGCCTCGCCTTCAAGCCGGGGACCGACGACGTCCGATTCTCCCCGTCCATCGCGCTCGCCCGCCGCCTGTTGGACTCGGGGGCACAGGTCGTCGGGTACGACCCGCACGCCGGCGCCAGCGCGAAGGAGGAACTCCCCGAGCTGGAGCTTGCGAACGACGTGTACGAAGCCGCGTCGGGAGCCCACGCCATCGTGATCGCCACCGACTGGGAGGAATTCCGCGCGCTGGACCTCCCCAAGCTCCGTGACGTGATGACCTACCCGCTGATCGTCGACGGGAGGAACCTGTTGGACTCCGACCAGATGGCCGGGACCGGCTTCTGGTACTACCCGACAGGCCGTCCCGCCGTCGAACCGACGACGAGTGCGTCGCTCACCTCGGTCGAGCAGCGCCACATCGAGCAGCCAAGGACGTGACCGCTCCTCGGGCCGTCGTCGCGGGCGGGGCCGGCTTCGTCGGCTCGCATCTCTGCGACCGGCTCCTCGACGAAGGCTGGGAGGTCGTCTGCGTCGATTCCCTCCTCACGGGAGCACGGGAGAACCTCAGCGACGCGGCGACCGAGAGCCGCTTCTCGATCCAGGAAGCCGACATCACGACAGGCCTCGACGTCGAGGGCCCGGTCGACTGGATCTTCAATCTCGCATCCCCGGCATCGCCCGTCGACTACCTCGCACACCCGATCGAGACCCTGGAGGTGGGGGCCCTCGGCTCCCTCGCATGCCTCCGTCTCGCGGAGCGGAAGGGCGCGGGCCTCTTCCTCGCATCCACGTCGGAGGTGTACGGCGATCCACAGGTCCACCCGCAGCCGGAGACCTACTGGGGAAACGTGAATCCGATCGGGCCGCGATCCGTCTACGACGAAGCGAAGCGCTTCGCCGAGGCAGTGACCATGGCCTTCCACAGGACGCGGGGTGTGCCGGTGCGGATCATCAGGATCTTCAACACCTACGGTCCGAGGATGCGACGGCACGACGGTCGGGCCGTTCCGACGTTCATCGACCAGGCGCTCCGCGCCGAGCCGATCACCGTCCATGGAGACGGCTCCCAGACCCGTTCGCTCTGCTACGTCGACGATCTCGTCGAAGGCATCTGGCGCTTCCTCCGCTCCGACCTGACCGGCCCCATGAATCTCGGCAGCACGGAAGAGGTGACGATGG
>DATFGG010000098.1:0-14846 GCA_035249665.1 Actinomycetota bacterium
TACGGGCCGAAGGCGCTCCGCGCCTGCGGGCGGGTCGCCGACGGCCTGATCATGCAGCTCGCGGACCCGTTCATCCTCGGATGGTCGCTCGCCTACGTCCGTGAGGGGGCCGAGGAGGCAGGTCGCTCCTTCGAGGACATCCAGATCCAGGTGGCGGCACCCGGGTACCTCTCCGAGGACCTCGCGATGGCCCGCGACCAGGTGCGATGGTTCCCCGCGCTCGTCTCGAACCACGTCGTGGATCTCGTCAATCGATACTCGGACGCCGACCTTCCTCAAGCGTTGACCGACTACATCGAGGCTCGAGATCACTACGACTACGCCGATCACGGGCGGACCGGTGCCGAGCACGCAGACTTCGTGACCGACGAGGTCGTGGACCGATTCTGCGTCCTCGGTACCGCCGACGCATGCATCGGCAAGCTGCGTGAACTCGAGGCGCTCGGCGTGACGCAGTTCAACATCTATTCGATGCAGGAGGATCCCGGCCCGGCCGGGATCATCGAAGGGTTCGGGAAGAACGTGCTACCGGCGTTCCGCACCTGATGCGGTACAGGACGTCAGAGAACAGAGGGAGGCGGGAACGATGACGATGGTCCGGGCGGCCGTGATCCAGGCGCACGCGAACATGCCCAAGGACGACGCGGTCGACAAGCACGTCGAGCTGATCGCGAAGGCGGCCGCCGACGGTGCCGAGGTCACCTGCCTGCAGGAGATCTTCCACGGCCCCTACTTCTGTGCGGAACAGGACCCGAAGTGGTACGGGACCGCCGAACCGGAGGACGGGCCGCTCGTCACGCGCATGCGCGAGGTCGCCAAGACCCACAATATGGTCCTCGTTGTGCCGTGGTTCGAGGAGGCGCAAACCGGCGTGTACTACAACTCCGCGGTCGTGATCGAGCGGGACGGGACGATCGCGGGCAAGTACCGCAAGACCCACATCCCCCACGTCGGGCCCTGCTTCTGGGAGAAGTTCTACTTCAAGCCCGGGAACCTCGGATATCCGGTCTTCGACACGTCGGTGGGCAAGGTCGGGCTGATCATCTGCTACGACCGCCACTTCCCCGAGATCGGCCGGGCCCTCGGCCTCAAGGGCGCGGAACTGGTGTTCAACCCGTCGGCCACTGTGGAGTCGTTGTCGAAGTACCTCTGGGAGCTCGAGCAACCGGCGCACGCGGTCGCCAACGGCTACTGGATCGCGGCGATCAACCGTGTGGGCACGGAGGAGCCGCTCTCGAGCGCGAAGTTCTACGGGTCCTCTTACTTCTGCGACCCCCGCGGCCAGATCGTGGCGCAGGCTTCCGACTCGGAGGACGAAGTGCTGGTGCACGATGTCGACCTGGACATGATCCGAGAGGTCCGCAACACCTGGCAGTTCCTGCGCGATCGCCGACCCGAGCTCTACGGGGAGCTCACCGAGCTGCTGCCATGACGGAGGTCACCTGATGACGGCGTCCCTGATGAAAACGGACCGGACGAAGGGAACTCTATGAGGACGCTGATCCAGGGTGGCACCGTCGTCACGGCGACCGAGACCGTCTCGGCCGACGTCCTGATCGACGGCGAGAAGGTCGCGGCGATCGGGACCGGCATGTCGATCGAGCCGGACCGAACGATCGACGCGACCGATCGGTACGTGATGCCCGGTGCGGTCGACGTCCACACCCACATGGATCTGCCGTTCGGTGGGAGCTTCTGCTCCGACGATTTCGCGACCGGCTCGCGCGCCGCGGCGTTCGGAGGCACGACCACGATCGTGGACTTCGCGTTGCAGGACTACGGCGAGAGCCTCCGCACGGGGCTCGATCGGTGGCACGAGAAGGCGCAGAAGTCCTCGATCGATTACGGCTTCCACATGATCGTCCGCGAGGTGAACGACCAGGTCCTGCAGGAGATGGACACGCTCGTGGGAGAAGGCGTCACGTCGTTCAAGCTCTTCATGGCCTATCCCGGCGTGTTCATGCTGGATGACGGCGCCATCTTCCAAACGATGCAGCGAGCGGCCGACTCGGGTGCGCTGATCATGATGCATGCCGAGAACGGCGGGCCGATCGACGTGCTGATCCGGCAGTCCCTCGGGCAGGGCAGGACGGATCCCGTGAACCACAGCCTGACGCGTCCGCCCGTGATGGAAGGGGAAGCCGTCCACCGCGTGTTCAAGATGGCCGAGCTCGCGGGCGCTCCGGCGTACATCGTGCATCTCTCGTCGCGGGATGCTCTGAACGAGGTCCGCGAAGCACGGGACCGCGGCGTGGCGGCGTATGCGGAGACCTGTCCCCAATACCTGTACCTCTCGATCGACGACATGGCCCGGCCGGGTTTCGAGGGCGCGAAGTTCGTGTGCTCCCCGCCGCTCCGCACCGCGGATCATCAGGAGGAGCTCTGGAAAGGGCTGATGGCCGACGACCTCCAGGTGGTCTCCACCGACCATGCCCCCTTCAACTTCAAGGGGCAGAAGGATCTCGGGAAGGACGACTTCTCCAAGATCCCCAACGGGCTCCCGTCGGTGGAAGACCGGTTCACGCTCCTCTATCAAGGAGTGGTGGACGGGAGGATCGGGCTGAACCGCTTCGTGGAGATCGTCGCGACCGCGCCCGCGAAGATGTTCGGCCTGTCCGCTCGCAAGGGAACCATCGCTCCGGGGTCGGACGCCGATATCGTGATCTTCGACCCGGACCACGAGCGCACGATCTCCGCCGAGACCCACCACATGAATGTCGACTACTCCTGCTACGAAGGACGCCGGGTGAAGGGGCTGCCGCAGATCGTGCTCCAGCGCGGGAACGTTCTCGTCGAGAACGGCGAGTTCCACGCGAAGGAGGGGCAGGGGTCGTTCCTGCCGAGGAGCCGGATCTCTGTATGACGATGGACGTCGAGCGGCTGCGTCGGCTTCCCCTCTTCGGCGAGCTGGATCACCACGACCTCGCGTTGATCGCGCACCACGTCGGAGAGATGGAGGCCTCCGAAGGACAGGTGCTCTTCGAGCAGGGCTCGATCCCGTACGAGATGTTCGTGATCGAGGAGGGCACCGCCGATGTGACGAAGGACGGCGAAACGGTGGGCAGGATCGGACCCGGTGACGTGGTGGGCGAGATCGCGCTCCTGCGGTTCCAGCGCCGGATGGGGACCGTTCGCGTGACGTCGCCCCTCCGGGCCGTCACGGTGAGCGCGGACGAACTCCAGGTGATCGAGGAAGAGATGCCCGAGATCGCCGGGCAGCTGCGGTCGATCATGACCGCGCGCGAGCGCGAGATCGCCGATCGAGCCAACGACTGACATGACGACCCCCCGGAGGAGCTGATGTCCCGCAGCCCCGCGAAGGGCCTGCCCATCGCGGAACAGGTGCGCCCTGGCCGGGTCCTCGCCGAATACGGCGTCGCGCTCAGCAGACTCGCCACGGAGATCTCCACCGGTGCCACCGTCGTGTTCAAGGAGCTCCCCGCGGGCGAGGCCAGAACGCTCCCACCCGCGGATCCCAAGCGCTCCGTGTGGACGAGGCTGGTCCTGCCGACCCAGATCGAGGCCGACCGCGGCGTGATCCGGATCCTCCGGCCCTACGTGGCGGGCGACACCTTCGATGCTTCGGTGCGGACATCGTCTTCCACGCTCGAGCGCACCCTGGTGATCGTGCTGGATGTGCTCCGTGCCCTCGACACGCTGCACGCACTCGGATCCACGCACGGGGCGGTCAAGCCGTCGAACGTAATCGTCAGCCCGGACGATCGGGGATGGCTCGTCGATCCCGCTCCCACCGATCCGGCGGCCGATGTGCGGCACCGGCCACGAGCCGCGTCGGGAACGGGGCCGAGCGCCTCGATGAACGCCGCTCGGTACCTCGCCCCTGAACAGGCCGGCGTCCTGGAGGGGCCGATCGACGCTCGCACCGACCTCTACTCGGTCGGCGTCCTCCTGTTCGAGAGCCTGACCGGACGACCGTTGCACGGAGCTCGGGACACGGGTGAGCTCCTCCGTGCGCATGTCATCGGGGGCTCATCGAGCATCCGAGCAGCGGGTGTCGCGGCGCCACGCGCGCTCGATGACGTCGTGGGGCGACTGCTGCGGAAAGACCCTCGTGATCGCTACGCCACGGCCGCGGGGGTGCTGCAGGATCTCCTCGAGATCGAGCGCAGCGTCGACCGCGGCGATCTCGACCCCCCGCTCGTGATCGGGCTCGGGGACCAACGGACCACGCTCACGGAACCGGGCCTCGTGGGCCGGGCCGACGAGATCGCCAGGATCGACGCGGCGATCGCAGGGGCCGCCCGAGGGCAGGGGTCGCTCGTCCGACTCGAAGCCCGATCCGGAGATGGGAAGTCACGGATCCTCGATGAGGCCGCCCTCGGTGCCGAGCTGCGCGGTCACCGGGTCTTCCGGACGGAAGCACACGAGCTCGAGGCGCCCTGGCCCTTCGCGATGCTCGAGGGCCTCGCAGCGTCGATCCTCGATGCCGCGGCCGAGGACGAGGTGTACGCGGCTGCGCTCGCCGACTCCCTCGGGCCCTGGTCGCCGGAGCTGCGGACCGTGCTGCCGTCGCTCCATCGCTTCCTCGCCGACGCCGATGAGCTCGAGCATCCCGCCGTGGAGCGCAGGCTCCAGGGGGCACTCGTTGCCCTGTTCGATGCCCTCGGCACCCGGAACCGTCCGGCGGTCCTGCTGCTCGATGACTGCCAGTGGGCCGACGATCTCTCGCTCGGTGTCGTCAGCAGGTGGTCGTTGTCGTCACGTGACGGCTCGCGTTTCGTCACCGTCGTTGCGGCGATCCGCCGGGAGGAGGTCGACGAGGACCATGCCTCGAGGGGCTGGACGAAGGCGACGACGATCACGTTGGCTCCCCTCGATCTCGACGAGACGCGAGACCTCGTCTCGTCGATGGGGGGGTGGTTCCCGGACCAGGCGCACGCAGTGATCGCGCAACTCTCCCAAGGTCGACCGTTCTTCATCACGTCGGTGGTCCGTGGGATGGTCGAGTCCGAAGCGCTCCGCCCGGGACCCGGCGGATGGTTCCTGGACCCGGCGGCGCTCGCCACGCTCGTCTCCCCGGGGAAGGGCGCCACGTTCATCACGAGCCGCCTCCGACGTCTCCCGGAAGATACCCTCGCGTTCCTCTCCGCAGCCGCGATCCTGGGCCGACATGCGTCGGCGGAGGAATGCGCGTCCCTCGCGAACGTCGAGCGGGACCTCATGGATCCCATCGTGGAGGAGGCGCGGCGAGCCGGTCTGATCTGGGCCACGGACCGGGACGGGTTCTCGTTCATCCACGACAAAGTGCGCGAGGGCGCGCTCCGACGTCTCGACGACGAGCAGCGACGGGCGCTGCACCTCCGTGCCGGGGAGATGATCGAGCGCACCCGTCCGAGGGACGTCTTCGACCTCGCGTACCACTTCGACGAAGCCGGGGCATCCGATCGGGCGCAACCCGCCGCTCTCGAGGCCGCCTCGCTCGCCCGCACGCGCCAGGCGCTCGACAGCGCGGAGACGATGCTCCGGATCGCCGCTCGAGGAACGCCGAGGACCGATGTCTCGACCCGGGCACGCGTCGCCGAGGATCTTGGCGCGATCCTGATGGTGCGAGGTGCGTACGAGGAGTCTGCTCGCTGGCTCGACGAGGCTCGGTCGCTGGTCCCTCCGGGAGAGCGGGCGGCCGAGATCGAGAGCAAGATCGGAGAGCTCGCGTTCAAACGCGGAGACGTTCGCACGGGCGCCGCGTCGATCGAGCGAGCGATCCGGATGGTCGGCGGGCGCGTGCCCAGACGAGCGATCGTCCTCCTTCCGATGCTCCTCGGCGAGCTGATGGTCCAGTCGCTCCACTCGGTCTGGCCCGCCATGTTCGTGGGACGTCGTCCGCTCGAGGATGGCGCGAACGACCTCCTCGCGTCGCGCTTCTACGGACGGCTCGGCTACGCCTGGTGGTTCGAACGCGGGAAGGTCGCGACCCTCTGGACCCACTTCCGGTCGCTGAACCTCGCGGAGCGTTACCCGCCGACCGCCGAGCTGGCGCAGGCGTACTCGGAGCATGCCCCGGCGATGATGCTCGTCCCTCGGCACCGCCGGGGTGTCCGGTACGCACAGCGATCGCACGCGATCCGCGTGGAGCTCGGCGACCTGTGGGGTCAGGGTCAGTCCCTCCACTTCTGGGGGGCCGGGCTGTACGCCGGGTCCGACTACGAGGCGTCCCTCCTGCGTATGCGCGAGTCGCTGGAACTGCTCGAGCAGACCGGCGACCGATGGGAGCTGAACAACTGCCGCTTGCAGATCGCGATGGCCCGCTACCGGCTCGGCGACCTCGCCGGAGCCGTGGAGGACAGTGGAGCCGCCCGGGAGGCGGGCCTCGAGATCGGGGACGCCCAGGCTCGGGGGATCGGGCTCGAGGGATGGTCGAAGGCGACCGACGGGCTCGTTCCCGAGCGTCTCATCCGAGCCGAGCTCGAGCGATCGAGCGAAGACGTCCTCACGATCGCGAGCGTGATGCAGGCCGAGGGGGTGCGACTCCTGGGCATCGGTGACCCGTGGGCAGCGGTGCAGGCGTTCGAGGAGAGTCAGCGGTCGTTCCGCCGGGCCGGGATGAAGAACGCCGGCGTCAGCCCGGTCCGGCCGTGGCTGCTCACCGCCTTGCTCCGCGCCGCCGAGGCCACGCCCGCGGTGGATCGGCGGCGGCGAGCCGCCCTCCTCCGAAAGGCGCGCTCCGTCGCCCGACAGGCGAACCGGCGTGCACGGTTCTATCGCAACGACCTTCCCCACGTGCTGCGCGAGCGCGCCCGCCTGGAGGCGCTGGCCGGGCACCCCCGGCGCGCCCGCGCGCTCTTCACCCGCAGCATCGAGGTTGCGACCGGTCAGCGGGCTCACGCGGAGACGCTCCGTACGCGGATCTCCCGTGGTGAGGCGGGTGGCGCGTTCGGATGGACGGCGTTCGTCGATGACGGAGAGCGGGCTGCCGCCGAGCTTCGAGCCCTCATCGCGGCGGCTGCTCGCGTACCCACGACCGACGGTGCCACGTCGGAGGACGTCGAGGGGCCTCCGGACGAGGGATCGCACTCCCGCGTGCCCGACCAGACGACCGGGGCCGCCGCGGAGACTGTTGCGCCTATCGACAGCCGCTCGATGTTCCGGGTGCCCACCCCATAGGACCTCGCCCGAAGCGCCACGCCCCGCATCTTCACGGATCCTTCACGGGTTTGCGCCGATCTGACGTTTGCGCGGGCTTCGGACGGGTACACAGGCCGCAGCGGCGTCTCGGCTCCTCCGGCCGAGGCCCGTCCTCAGATGTGTGGAGTCGGAGGGTGCCGGGGAACCCACCCCCTTCCCGGTCCCTCCGACCCGCATCCGGTGGCTCACCGAAGGCCCCGACGTCCTGGATCGTCCTCGATCCGACCTCACTCGCCGAGAGCCCCGGTCCTCGACCCCATCCGACCTCGGGGGTAGGCTCCGGCTGACTCGAAGTCGGGAGGACGGGATGAAGACACGGAGGTTCACGCGAGTGCTCGGAAGCGCGGCGCTCGCGGTGCTCCTCGCGGGCTGCTTCAAGGTCGACATGGACCTGGACGTGACCGCCGACAACACCGTTTCGGGGACCGCCGTGGTCGCCGTGGAGGAGAGCCTGCTGGAGCTGAGCGGTCAGGACGTCGATCAGCTCTTCGCGGACATGGACCTCTCCGATCTGCCCCCCGGCTCGGAGGCCGAGCCGTATGCGGAGGACGGCTTCGTCGGGCGACAGATCACGTTCGAGGAAGTGCCGCTCGAGGAGTTCACCGGGAACGGGGCGCTCTCCGGCACGGCATCCGGGGAGGAGCTGACCATCGTGCGCGAGGGTGACGAGTTCCACGTCACCGGCGGGTTCGACATGAGCGGCCAGGAATTCACCGGGACCGAGATCCCGCAGCAGTTCCTCGACAACTTCGAGTTCAGGATCTCGATCACGTTCCCCGGACCGGTGAGCTCCGCCAGCGGCGACATCGACGGGAACACCGTGACATGGGAGCCGCGGGTCGGTCGGAACACGGAGATCCAGGCCGTGGCGAGCGCGATCCCGTCCTCGAGCTCACCGCTCCTGATGATCGTCCTGGTGGCCGCGGGCGCGCTCCTGCTCGGTGCGATCGTCTACTTCCTGACCCATCGCGGCGCGGCAGCGACGGCCGACCCGATCGGGGGTACCGGGTTCGGCGACGCCGTCCCGGCGCCGGTACCGGCGCCCCCCCAGGGATCGCCGGTCGACGCTCCGCCCACCGCGTTCCCCGCTCCGGACGATGCCTCTCCCGTCGAGGACACGCCACCACCTCCGCCTCCGTCGAGCGCGATCTGATCGAGGTGCCCACGTACGAGTACCGGTGCGGATCGTGCGGCGTGACCTTCGAGTCGCGACGCGCGATCGCGCACGCAGATGCGCCGATCCGTTGCCCTCAAGGCCATGAGAACGCCGTGCGACGGCCGTCGGTGTTCGCCGTCACCTCGTCCGTCACAGCCGAACGTGCCCCTCTACCTGCAGGAACGGGATGTGGTCCCGGCTGCGGATGCACCGTGAACGGCTGAGCCAGGGCCGATGGTCTAGCGCAGACGCACTACCGTGAAGATGTCGTAAAGGGTTCGCGGATCCGGTTGTAATCTCCGCGATCGCTTCGATAGCGTCGTGCCGTCCGATGACCTATCGGAGACTTTCTCTCCTCGTGTTGGTCGTCGCCGTGCTCATCGCGGGGATGCCTTCCCCCGCCCACGCCGACAACGTCACCGCCCGGCGGAAGATGCTCCACCTCCTCAACCAGACGCGAGGCAATCACGGCCTTCCGTCGCTCCGGCTGAACGCCAACGTCTCGCATTACGCGTGGCTGCACTCGAAGCGGATGGCGAGGCGATATCGCTGCTTCCACACGGCGAACCTCTACGACGTGGTCCGGACGTATAGCCCGTCCACGTGGGGCGAGAACGTCGGAGCGGCCGGCACACTGAAGCGGATCCGGAACTTGTGGATGGGAAGCGGGGGACACCGGGCCAACATCCTGAACCCGCGGTTCCGGAGGATCGGCATCGGGGTCGTGAAGGCACGTGGCCTCCTGTGGGTGACGACGATCTTCTACGGCGGATGATCTCGCCTCAGGACACCAGCGAACGGAGCTGACGGAGCGCGACCGTGAGCTGCGAGAGGTCCGTGACGCCCTCCATCGCGAGTGACCGCATGAATCGCTGCACCCTCCCGTAGGCGGCGCTCCGATCCTCGAGGAATGCATCGACGGCTTCATCGATCGGGCGCCCGCCCGCATGTTCGAGAACGGTCTCGATGATCTCGCGGCGGATCGTGTACAGATCGTCCTCCATCGAGTGGACCGCCCATCGCTGCCACCGAGTCTTCGCCGGCTGCTCGGCGAGCCGCTGCTCGAGCCAATCGATGTCCAGCCGTTCTCCGAGGAGGAAGAACCCGCGCGCCACCTCGAGGACCAGCCGTCCCGTGGCGCGCGACACCGAGATGATGTCCGGGCCGTGGACCAGCTCGTCCTGGAACGCGTGTCTGCGCGCCAGCTCGTCCGGGATGCCTTCGGCGATGAGGCGCGACGCCTCCCGCTCGCGCTGCTCGCGCCACGCCTCGGGACCGATCTGCTCGATCACGGACGACAACTCGCGGAAGGCGGTCCTCGCCTGACCGACGGCCTCGCCGAGCCGGAGCCCCGGCGCGCGAGCGAGATACCAGCGCGCGGTCGACTCGACCAGCCTGTCGACGCCGATCATCAGGTCGTTCTGGATCTCCGGGTCGATCTTCCCGTCGAGGGACTCCACCGCGTCCCATCGCGGCACCGCGCCCACCACGTCGCGGGCGATCCGGAACGCGCGCACGACCTCGGCCGGGGTCGCCCCCGTCTCCGCGACGAGCCGCGACACGAAGGTGACTCCTTGGGAGTTCACGACGTCGTTCGAGACGATCGTCGCGATCAGCTCCCGCCGAAGCGGATGCTCGGCCAGCATCGGCCGGAACCGGTCGACGATCGTCTCCGGGAAGTAGCGCGCCAGGTCCTGCTCGAGGTACTCGGCGTCGGGGAGGTCTGCCTCGAGGAGGTCACGCTTGATCGAGCGCTTCGAGTACGCGACGAGCAGCGCGATCTCCGGCCGGGTGAGTCCCTCACCGCGGCCCCTTCGCTCCGCCATCTCGTCCGAGGTCGGCAGGAACTCGACGAGGCGGTCCAGCTCCCCTTCCGCCTCGAGCTGGAGCATCAGGTCCTCGCAGGCCTCGTTCCGCTCGGCGGCGACCGCGACCTCTTGCGAGAGGATCTGCGCCTGCAGGTAGTTGTCGTAGAGCACTCGACGAACGACGTCGTCCGTGGATGCCTCCATCAGAGCGTTGCGTTCATCCGTCGTCAGCTCTCCGCGCTCGATCGCCAGACCGAGGAGGATCTTGAGGTTCACCTCCCGGTCCGAGGTGTCGACGCCGGCGGAGTTGTCGATGAAGTCCGTGTTGATCCGTCCACCGGTGAGCGCGTACTCGATGCGCCCGCGCTGCGTGAAGCCGAGGTTGCCGCCCTCCCCCACCACGCGGGCCCGGACCTGGTTCCCGTTGATCCGGACGGGGTCATTTGCACGGTCGCCCACCTCGGTGTGGCCTTCGTTCGCCGCCTTGACGTACGTGCCGATCCCGCCGTTCCAGAGCAGGTCGACAGGTGCTTGGAGCACCCAGCGGATCACGTCCGCGGGAGTCATCTCGGTCGGTGCGTCGTCGGGGATCCCGAGGGCCTCGCGCGCCTGGGCCGACAGCGTCACCCACTTCGCCGCGCGGTCGATCACGTCGGCCCCCTCGGAGAGCACGCTCCTGTCGTAGTCGCCCCACGAGGATCCCGGCGTCTCGTACAGGCGCTTGCGCTCGGCGAACGAGATCGCCGGATCCGGCTGCGGATCGAGGAACACGTGCCGGTGGTCGAACGCGGCGACCAACTGGATCCGATCCGTGTAGAGCATGCCGTTGCCGAAGACGTCTCCGGACATGTCACCGATCCCGACCGCCGTGAACGGCTCCGTCATCGGGTCCGCGCCCAGCTCCCGGAAGTGCCGCTTGACCGATTCCCACACACCGCGAGCGGTGATGCCGAGCTCCTTGTGGTCGTAGCCGTGGGAGCCTCCGGAGGCGAAGGCATCGCCGAGCCAATATCCGACCCGCTCGCTCACGCCGTTCGCCGTGTCCGACAGGGGAGCCGTGCCCTTGTCGGCGGCGACCACCAGGTAGGGGTCGGGGCCGTCCGTGACGCGCACCCCTTCGGGGTGCACGACCTCTCCCTTCACGAGGTTGTCGGTGATGTCGAGCAGCCCCTCCATGAACGTGACGTACTGCTTCGCCACCTCCTCCTTGATCTGCTCCGGCGAGACCGAGGTCCGCTTGAGTACGAACCCACCCTTGGACCCGTCGGGGACGATGACGGCGTTCTTGACCTTCTGAGCCTTCATCAGTCCGAGGACCTCGGTACGGAAGTCCTCCCTGCGGTCGGACCAACGGATCCCCCCGCGGGACACCATGCCGGCCCGGAGGTGGACCGCCTCCATCTCCGTGGAATACACCCAGATCTCGTAGAGCGGCATGGGTTTCGGCATCTCCGGCACGCGCTCCGACAGGAGCTTGAAGCTCAGGAACGACCGGTCGGGGACGTACGCGTTCGTCCGCACGATCGCCTCGATCGTCCCGAGCAGGTGTCGCAGGATGTTGTCCTGGTCGAGGGAGGAGACGCCTCGCAGGTCGCCGTGGATCTCCTGCCGGATCTCGTCGATCTCCTCTTCCGTGGCGGCACGCACGGGATCGAAACGGGCTTCGAACATCCGCACGAGCCGTTCCGAGATCGACGGGTAGGCCGCCATCGCGTCGTTCCGGTAGTTCTCGGTGTAACGGGCGGAAACGCGCATCCGATAGTTCCGGAGCGCGCGGAGGATCCGTATCTCCCACCAGGTGAGGGTCGACAACGTCACGAGGCGGTTCAGCGAGTCCGAGTCGCACTCCCCTCGCCACACGGCCGCGATCGTGTCCGTGACGCGATCCGCCGATTCGCCGAGCTCCAGCACCGCGCCCCGTGAGTCGAGCACCCCGAAGTCGTGGATGTACACCCGTCCCTCGCCCGCGATCGCGGTCGGCACCTCCTCGACGACCCGGAGCCCGAGCGCTTCGAGGATCGGCATGAAGTCCGACAGATCGACCTTGCCGCCGGTCTTGTAGAGCTTGACCCGCGTCAGGCGTTCGCCCTTCGACTCGTTGCCGACCCCGACGAGGAACCCCTCGGTCGACGCCTCGAGCTTCTCGAGCATCACGACGTCGTCGACGACCAGGTCCCACTCGTCGTTGGCCTTGTAGTAGTCCGGGAACCGCGGGGCGTATTCCTCCATCAGGGCGAGCGCGCGACCCGCGCCGACACGCCGCGTGAGCGCGTCGAGGAGGTCGTCCTCCCAGGTGCGCGCCAGGATCTCGACCTCCCGCTCGAGCTCCTCGTAGCGCACATCGGGGATCGGCTTGCCAGGGGCGACGTGGATCGTGAAGAAGATGCGCGCCGACTCCGTCTCTCCCAGGGAAAGGTGGTAGTCGATCGTCGTGCCGTTGAAGCGCTCGAGGAAGAGGTTCTGGAGAGCCTTGCGCAGGTCGGCGTTGAACCGATCGCGCGGCAGCGCGACCACGACCGACACGTTGCGGCCGTAGAGGTCGCGGCGGATCAGGACGCGGATGCCCCCGTGCTTCTCGAGCTGCAGGAGCCCGGCCACCAACCGCCGCAGCTCCTCGGCGGAGGCCTGGAAGAGTTCGTCCTTCGGGAAGGACTCGAAGAGGGTGACCACCGCCTTGTAGTCGTGCGATCCGGGGATCAGATCCTCCGTGGCGATCAACTGCTCGAGCTTGTGGTGCAGCAACGGCGTCTTCGCGGCCGGCTCCATGTACGCCTTGCTCGTGAAGAGACCGATCAGCCGGGCCTCACCCACGATCGTCCCATCGGGTGAGATCCTCCGGACCCCGATGTAGTCCATGCGGGCGCGGCGGTGCACGGTCGAGTACGCCTGGGTCTTCGAGTAGATAAGGAGCTCCCCGTCCTCGATCCGATCCCGGACATCCGGTGCGAGGTCCGAGAGCAGAGTGAGGTTCGCGAACGTCGACTTCTCGACGTCCGAGAGGATCCCGAGCCCGCTGCCCGGCACCGCACGGATCGCGCGTCCTCCCTTCGTCTCGAGCAGCTCGTACTCGCGGTAGCCGAGCAGAACGAAGTTCAGCTGGAGGAGCCAGTCGAGGAACTTCTCCACTTCGCCGACGACCTCAGGCGGGTAGCGGACCTCGGCGACGCGTGCGAGCTCGATCATGTGGCGCACCCGCGCCTGCATCGGATCGAAGTCCCGGACCACGAGCGCGACGTCTCGGAGGATGCGACGCACGCGCGTCTCGAGCTCGGCGTTCACTTCGTCGCCGAGCACGCGGTCGACCTCGAAGTGCATGAACGACTCGCGGTGCTCGGCTTCCCGTCCGGACCTGACGCCGACCAGCCGCCCCTGCTCGTCGCGGACCGCCCCGATCACGGGGTGGAGCAGACGCTTGATCGTGAGACCACGCGCGGTGATCTCCTCCGAGACAGAATCGACGAGGAAGGGTGAGTCGTCGGTCGTGGCCTCGATGACCGTGCCGTGGCATCGGTACCCGTGGACATCGGGCTCGGCGTTGAAGACGCGGACGGCGGACGCCTCGAGGCCGCGGCTGTCGGCGAACGCGAAGGCGGAGGTGGCGAGCGCGAGCAGCTCGTCGGTCGTGATCGCCTCGAGGTCATCATCCCCCAGGCGTCGCAGGAGCGCTCGCGCGAAGGAGGCGACCGCTTCGGCGCGCTGGGTCCCGATCGTTCCCTCGGCGCCGTCCTGCGTCCCGGCCTCGGCCTCACGCCCGATCCGGTCCAGCATCTCCTCGATCTTGGGATGGAGCTCGGAGGGGGTGGTGGCGCGCGCTGACTGCTCGATCGTGTCCGACACTGGCGTTCGCGACCCTCCGAGGCTGACCACCCCATTGTGTCAGGTCATCCGACCGAGATGGGGACACGGAGTGCGACGGCCGGTACCGAAGGTCGTACGGGCTGTACTACTCCTTTCGGCACGAAAACCCCCAGAAGGCTGAGGCCGAGGAACCCGTGCGTGAAGTACGCTCGCCCGGGCACCTGGGGAGGCACTGTGGCGCGACGGGTACGGATCGTCGTCGGCGAAGGTCGAACGGCGCAACAAGGGCTCCTTCGCTTCGTCCTCGAGGGCGAGGGCTACGACGTCGTGGGCGAGGCCAAGGGCACCTCCGACCTCTCCGGTGTGATCGAGGCCAACCGGCCGGATGTGGTCGTCCTCGACGACGGCATCGGCGTGGTCGCCGTCTCGATGGTCCACGAGGTCGCCCCCCAGGCGAAGGTGGTCCTCGTGTGGCCGTCGGCCGTCGTTCCGATCGGCGGCGATGCCCGCGTCGAGCCCGCCAGGATCCTGCGGGACCTCGGCCCGGCGGTGGAACACGTGATGGCGCCGGTCACGGCGCTCACGGAGACGTTCGAGCGGCCCGATTGGATCGATCAGGTCCGCAAGGACCCGGCCACACTGCGGAACAAGCTCGCCGGCAAGGAGACGACGAAGCGCCCCAGCGTCACCCGCCTGCAGCGGCGCAGCCAGCGCCTCCATCCCAGGACCAAAGCAGCAGCCGCGGCGGAGCGCGAGACGCGCGAGGAGGCGATCCCGGCGCCGGTCGTGGTGCTCCCCGTCGGAACCGGTGGAGCAGGCGCCGAGCCCGTGCTCGACATCGGCGGAGGCCCGTCCGTCGCTCGCGCGGTCGAGGAGTCGATCGACGAGCGGTCGGAGTGGCACCGGCGCCTCGGCACGCTGGCGCTCAGCGGTGCGGCGGC
>DATFGG010000099.1:0-8590 GCA_035249665.1 Actinomycetota bacterium
CGCACCACCGAGGAGCAGCTCGCCGCGAAGCAGCAGGAAGCCGCGCAGAAGGACGAGCAGATCCGTGCGATCGAGGAGCAGCTGCGCGCAGGACGTGAAGAGCTCGAGGCAGCCCGAGCGGATCTGTCTGCCCGGGACGCCACGAGCAGTGACGGCTCGGCGAGGATCGCGGCCCTCGAGGAGGAGCTGCAGGAGGCCACCCACCGCGTCGCGGAGCTCGAGGCGAGTGTCACGGAGTCGAAGGAGGCGCTCGCTCGGGCCGAGGAGGCCGCACGGCTGGCCGCCGAGCGAGCCGATGCCCTTCCGTCCGAGCACACGCCGACCCCGGTCGTCTCGGACGACGGCCGCGCCGCCTCGCTCGAGGCCGAGATCCTCGAGCTCGAGAAGCGTCTCGAGCAGACGGAGCTGCGAGCGCGACACGCGTACGCGGAGGCCGAGAACGCACAAGCGGAGCTGCGGTTCGCACGCGACCGCGGCGACGCGCCGGTACCCGCCGACGACGGTCGGCTCCGCACGGAGCTCGCGGCCGCGCTCGAGCGGGTGCAGGCCGCTGAGGAGCGGAGCGCGGCGCTCAGCGCCGAGGTGCTCCTGCTCAAGAAGGGCGTGGACGTCTCGGCCGACGCCGAGGACGATCCCTCGAACGGGTTCGCGGTCGACGCCGATGACGAAGGCGTGAACCTCCGGGCCCGCTTGAGCCGCGCGGTGGAAAGCAAGCGCGCCACCGGCGAGGACGACACCCACCAGTGGCGGTGAGCCGGCGGGTACGCTGAACGACGTGCGCCGGCTCCTCCTGTCGACCCTCGCCGTCTCGATCCTGATCGCGACCGCGCCAGCCGCTCCCGCCCGGGCGGCAGCGCCCTCACCGACGGCTGCTCTCGCGCGACCCGAGTACGTCGCCACCATCTCGCGTCTGCCCGACGGCCTGCGAGCGTGGATGAACGGCGTCTCGTGGCGCCCGGGCTGCCCCGTGCCCCTCAGGAAGCTTCGGGTGATCGTTCTCCGATACTGGGGATTCGATCGGCGGGCCCACATGGGACGGCTCGTCGTCCATGCGCGGGTGGCGACGCGGATCGCCGGCGTCTTCGGCAAGCTCTACGAGGTCTCCTACCCCATCCGCCGGATGCGTCTCGTGGACTACTACGGAGCCGACGATCGCACGTCGATGGAGCACGACAACACCTCGGCCTTCAACTGCCGCTGGCGCGCCGGTCAGCCAGGCGTGTGGTCGCAGCACGCCTACGGCCGGGCGATCGACATCAACCCGGTGGAGAACCCGTACGTGTGGAGCGGCGGGGTCTCACCGTGGAACGGCGCCCCCTACGTGGATCGGACCGATCGACGGCGAGGCATGATCTTCCACCGCGACGCCGTCTGGTGGGCGTTCCGCGCTCGTGGCTGGGAGTGGGGCGGCGATTGGACGTCCGTCAAGGACTACCAGCACTTCTCGCAGAACGGTCGTTGAGGGGCGAGGCGCCTCAGTCGCAGACCAGGCTGAGGAGGTAGTAGGGGTCCACCGCGCGCCCGTGCCACGGGTGCCACTCGAAGTGATCGTGTGGAGCGGTCGAGTCACCGGTGGCGCCGACGTAGCCGATGATCGTGCCCGCGCGGACCCAGCCGAGGTCACCGTACGCGATCAGATGGGCGTTGAAGACGTAGCCGAGGTCGCCCCGGACGTACGCCTGGTACCCGCCCAACGGCGAAGACGACGAGGATGCGTACCCGTCGAAGGGTGCGCGGATCGGTGTCCAGGTGGGAGCTTCGATGTCGCTGCCCATGTGGACGTGGGGCTCGACGCCGTCCACGCTCACGATCTCGCCGAAGTCGTCGTGGATGGAGCGGGGGGCATCCACCGGGCACACCCTGAAGATCCCCCAGGTGGCGAGCCAGGACTGCAGCTCGTCGCGGCGCGCGGTGAGGATTCCGAGCCGGTCGTCGGTCCTGGCGTTGAACCGCCGTTCGTTCCTCCGGGCGTGATGCAGGGACGTCAGGGCTTGCCGACCCGGACGGGCGTCGTCCTCACGCTGGGTCGTGATCACCGCTCGATGGAGCGCGCGGGATCGATCGCTCGCCTCCCGAGTGATCTCGTGGATCCGGCGGTCGACCCGCTTGTTCGCTCTGAGAGCGTCGCTCACCTCGGAGGCCGCAACGGGTGCCGTACTGGAGAGCATCACCAGCGTGGCGGCCGCCGCGGCGCCCGCCGACCCGAACCTCACGATCCCCCTCAAGCCCATCCCACCCCCGGTCTCGTTCCAGGGTTCCCGTATCGGCCCCGCCGCCGCGGCGCTTGAGAGGGTCGGCCCAGAGGGTTGCCCCCCTATCGACCGAGGGCGCAGTATTGCAACTTCATGCAGCCGATGAGGACCCCCCCGATCGGCCGGAAGAGCTCCACCGCCCTCTCCGAGCCCGAGCCATCCGCCCTGGGGGCGTGCGGGGAGGCAACCACGCATCCGAGGGCCGGTGTACCGAGGACGGGCCCATGAGATGGAAGCGCGACTCGGCGTGGGATGACGCGGGGATCGCCGAGCTCCGGCAACGGCTCGCGCAGGCAACCGCGCGGGCGCAGGAAGCGGAGGATCGAGCCGCACGTGCCGAGGGACGACCGGTCGCCGGCTCGCCCTTGGGGGAACTCCTGCAGGACCTCGAGACCCGTCTCGAAGCGGCTGAGGCGCAGGCGCGCGAGGCCGAGGAGCGCACGCGCGGCTTCGAGGATCAGGCCGCCGAGGGAGGGAGTCGCTTCCGCCACCGCCTGGGACTCAGTGCGAGCGGCAAGCTCAGCGGGACCCGGCGGCCCGTGGCGGTGGAGGTGTCCGAGACCGAGATGGAGATGCGAGCCGCGATCGCGCGGAGCCTCCGCTCCCCGCTCACCCGTGCGTCCGGGCTGACGCTCTCCTTGCAGGCGATCACGCAATCGAGCGAAGGGAAGTCCGTGCTCCGTCAGCTGTCATCGTCGCTCCGCCGACTGGATCAGCTCGCCGCGGACCTCCACGACGCGCACCGGATCGTCAACGGGTCGCTCCGTTTGAAGCCTCGACGCACCGACATGGAGGCGCTCCTCAACACCACCTTGGAAGATGCGTCGCATCTGGAGGACCGCCTCGTCCGCCTGGATGCGGAACCCGTAAGCGCGTTCGTGGACCCGGTCCGAGCCCGGCAGATCGTCGAGGCGATGCTCGATGCCGCACGCGACCGAACGAGGGCGGGGGCGATGATCTTGGTGCGGCTGCGTGAGGTCGAGACGGGAGCACGTGTCGCCGTCGAGGACGACAATCGGAAGGCCGCGAGGATCACCTCCGAGATGAGCTTCGCCGTGCGGCTCGCCGAGCTGCAGGGTACGGAAGTCACGGTCGACGGACCCTCGTTCGTGGTGGTCTTCCCGAAGGGCAAGACCTAGCTCTCGATCAGCTCTCGATCGCCAGCGGATCCACCGCGTAGGTCTCGCGCAGACGGAGGTCGACGAGCGCGGCCGGCAAGATCCGCCGGGGTCGCATGCCGTTCGCCTCCGCAACGCCCAGGTGGTGCACGCACATCGGAACGAGCAGGTCCCTCGCGTACCAGGACACGACATCGGGCGTGGACGCGGCCGCGCTCGCCTGCCAGAAGCAGAACTGGCAGATCAAGCGCACGCGCTGCGGGTACGCGAATCGAGCTCGGAAACCGTGCTCGTGCTCGATCACCCGCCCCCAGAGCGCCACACGACCGAGCACGGCTGGACAACGTGTCCGCCTCAGGTACTCGAGGTCCCGAGTCGCGTGCAGGCCGCAGCTGCAGTCGGCGTTCGGCGCCTCGTGCGACCAGGCGAGCCGGCACGTGGCCTGAGCCACTTCACGGGGGCGCCACGCCCTCGACCCGGCGGTGACGGGTCGGAGCAGGAGGCCTTCCCCATCCCGTCGCCCGGTCAGCGTCCACGAACGCCACGCGAGGATGGGCTCGACCTCGACCTCGACCGGGAGGCCTCGGACGACGGAGGTTGCGGTCCTCATCGGCCGTCGGTCGTCGCGGTCCTGGCCGGGGTCGCATCCGGAACACCCTCGGGTACGGGCTCCGGGACCGGTGCCGGACTCGGCTCCGGCAGAGGATCGATGGACGGCTCCAGGATGGGCGCGGGCTCAGGCACCGGCAGCGACGCCGGCTCGATCTCGATCACACGCTTTGGAAGGCCGATGTCCACGTCGAACCTCTCGGGCCGTCCTCGACGGGGCCGCCGCCCTCGACCTCCGCCATCGTTCTCGTGCAGCGTACCCCGTGGAGGGGTTCAAGCGCGAGGGTGTGTGTTCCCTCAGGCCGGAGCGAGGCGGTAGATCGAGTCGAAGTCGCTGAAGAAGATCCGGCCGTTGGGTGCGACCTCGATCGAGAGCACCGGCCCCGGACGGTCGAGGACGAGCAGCGGTCCCGCATCGAACCCCGTTCGGTTCGCGTTCAGGTCGAACCGTCGGATCCGTCCGTCGTTCACGGCGCCGACCACGAGGTCTCCGTTGAACGCCGCGCCGAGTCCGCACCTATCGCAGAAGGCGAGCCCCGTGAGTCCCACCGTCTGGACGAACGTGTGCTTCGGGTGGACCCGAGGCGTCGGTCCACTGTTGTTCGTCTCGGGGCACGATTCGTTCGGACCCCACCCGTGGTTGCCGCCTCGCACGATGCGATTCACCTCGTCGTTGCAGCCCGGGCCGTTCTCCGACTCCCAGAGGCGACCGTTCCGTGGGTCGAACGCGAACCCGATCGAGTTCCGGATCCCGTAGGCCCAGATCCTCGTGCCGAGCGGGTTCGTGGCCGGGATCGATCCGTCCGGGTTCACGCGGAGGATCTTGCCGCGCAGATTGCGGGTCCGATCCTGCGAGTTCGACGGCGCGGCGTTGTCGCCGATCACGACGTAGAGCCTGCCGTCGGGCCCGAACGCGATCCGTCCACCGTTGTGGTTGCTCGCCGGACCGGCGGCCACGGACAGGAGCCGCTTCACCCCGACCCCGTCGTTGTTCTCCACCTTGATCCGCAGGACCTGGTTCCGGAGGCCGTCGGCGGTGTTGCGTGTCACGAAGACGTACACGAACGGCTTCGCAGGCCACGCCGGATGGACCGCGACCCCGAGCGCGCCCCGCTCACCGTCCGAGTTGACGCCGCGGACGCGGTGCACCCGCACGTCCGCGTCGGTCTGGAGGTTACGGAAGCGGAGCCATCCCGTGTGCCGCTCGAGGTAAACCAGGCGCCCCCCGGGCGTGAACGTGAAGCCGACGGGGCTCGCCAGCCCGGATGCGACGCGGACCGCCTTGAAGCCGCCCGCGAGGGCGGGCCCGGTCCCGTGGCCCCCGAGGCCGCCGATCGAGATGGCCAGCGACAGAGCCACCGACGCTGCCAGGAACCCGATCCTCCGCATGTCGAGCGCTCCTTCCGATGCCAGTATCGGCGCCGTGGCGACGACGCCTCCCTCCATGTTCGGCGTGCCGGCTCTCCGCTCGGAGGATCCCCGGTTCCTCCGGGGCGAAGGCCGATACCTCGACAACGTCGAGATCCCCGGCTCCCTGCACGCCGCCTTCGTCCGCTCCATCATGCCGCACGCGCGGGTCGATGGCCTCGAGGTGACCGGCTGTCTGGCGTCTCCCGGTGTCGTAGGTGCCTACACCGCACGGGAGCTGGAGCTGGCTCCCTTGCCCCCTTCCGGCACCGTCGAGGGTGCCGCGGACGGCGAGCTGGAAGGGCTGTTCAGCCGGGACCCCATCGCGCACGACGTCGTACGGTTCGTCGGGGAGATCCTCGCCGTCGTCGTCGCGGAGACCATCGGCGAGGCAGTGGACGCCGCAGAGCTCGTCGCCGTGGAGTACGAGCCGCTCGCGACCGTGGTGGACGCGGAGGCGGCGGTGGCGGACGGTGCGCCGTTGCTCTGGCCGGAGTTCGGTACCAACGTCGCGCACGCGTTCGGAGCCACGAGTCCCGACGATCCGCTCGCCGGCGCCGCCGTGGTGGTGCGCGGCCGGTTCGTGAACCAGCGGGTGGCGCCGGCGCCGCTGGAGACGAACGGGATCGCGGTGGTGCCCGAGGATGACGGCTCGTTCACGGTGTGGGTGTCGACGCAGATCCCGTTCGACGTGCGCGACGATCTCGCCGAGACCCTGGGGGTCGGGCGTGATCGCGTGCGGGCGATCGCGCCCGATGTGGGCGGCGCGTTCGGCGCGAAGCTCCAGGTCTACGCGGAGTACCACGCGGTGGCGGCGATCGCCGCGCGGCTGCGCCGGCCCGTCCGGTGGCAGGAGACGCGTTCGGAGTCGATGGTCTCCCTCACGCACGGCCGCGCCCAGATCCAGACCGTGGAGCTCGGCGCCACGCGAGATGGAACGCTCGTCGGGCTCCGCGCAGAGCTCTTGGCCGACATGGGGGCCTACCCGATCGGCGCGTTCATGCCGGGAACGACGCAGGAGATGTTGAGCGGCGTCTACCGGATCCCTCGGATCGTGAGCAGCGGGAGGAGCGTGGTGACGAACACGACCCCGGTGGCTCCGTACCGCGGGGCCGGCCGGCCCGAGGCGACGGCCCTCCTCGAACGCGCGATGGACCTGCTCGCCGCCGAGCTCCGGATCGATCCCGTCGACCTCCGACGGAAGAACCTCATCGGACCGGACGAGTTCCCGTTCACGACGGTCACCGGCGTCACGTACGACACCGGCGACTACGAGAAGCCGCTCGACGAGGCGCTCCGGCTCGCTGAGTACGACGATCTGCGCGCGGAGCAAGCCGCGCGGCGGGCGAGCGGCGACGAGGTCTGCCTCGGCATCGGCGTGGCGATGTACGTCGAGATCACCGCGTTCGGCGGGAGAGAGTTCGCGGCGGTGGAGATCGGTCCCGACGCACGCGCCACGGTCGCCGTCGGCACTACGCCGGCCGGTCACGGGCACGAGACCGCCTTCGCTCAGCTCGCGTCGGCGTCGCTCGGGGTCCCGTTCGAGGACGTCACGGTCGTGCATTCCGATACGGGGCTCGTCGCCCGCGGGGAAGGAACCTGGGGGTCGCGTTCCCTGCAGATCGGGGGCTCGTCCGTCTACGAGCAGGCCGAAGCCGTCGTGGAGACGGGCCGGCGGACGGCCGCCGCCCTGCTCGAGGTGGACGCGGAGGACGTGGAACGGGTCGAGGGCGGATTCGCCGTCGTGGGAGCCCCCGATCGGAGCGTCGGCTGGAGCGAGGTCGTCGTCGCGAGCCATGACGGAGCGATCCGCGCCGAGGGGCGCTTCCGGCAGCGCGGCTCGACGTTCCCGTTCGGAGCGCACGTGGCCGTCGTGGAGGTGGACACCACGACCGGGGCCGTGCGGCTGCTCCGCCACATCGCCGTGGACGATTGCGGTCGCATCCTCAATCCGGTGCTCGTCCGAGGGCAGCAGCACGGCGGGCTCGGGCAGGGGATCGCGCAGGCCTTGTTCGAGGAGATGCGCTACGACGAGAGCGGCAACCCGGTGACGTCCACGCTCGCCACGTACCAGATGCCGAGCGCGGCCGACCTCCCTTCGCTCGAGGCCTCGAACACGGAAACGCCCACCGACCTGAACCCCCTGGGGGCGAAAGGGATCGGCGAGTCGGCGACGATCGGGTCGACGCCAGCCGTGCAGAACGCCGTGGTGGACGCGCTGTCCCACCTCGGCGTGCGACACATCGATCTCCCGCTCACGCCGGAACGCGTGTGGCGGGCGCTCCGCGGGCGAGCGGACGAGCTCCGGGAGCAAGAACCAGATAGTTCCGAGCTGGGTTGACTGGCAAGCCCATCCACCGTCCGGATATCGTCAGCGGATGGCGACCGTCATGCCGATCAGCGACCGGCGGGCCCGGCTCGCGCTCATCCTCGCCGCGCTCGGGCTCCCCTCCCTCGGGATCACTGTTCCCGCGGCGATCTGGCACGGCGTGGGCTCCGTCCGGCAGCGACGGCTCTCGAGCGGTGCCGAGCCGGCGATGGGCTTCATCGCCCTCGTGATCGCGGGGCTCGACGTGATGACGCTGAACTCAGTCCTCCTGCGGACGTTCGAGATCCTCGATCCGCGGCTCCTGTGGACCGGGATCGGGTGCGGAGTGGCGCTCGCGGCGGCGGCGGGCATCTGCACCGCGTCCACACTCCGGATCCATCCCGAACGATGGGGTGCGCTCCTCGTGGCACGCGCGGGGCTGATCGGAGCGATGGCCGGCGGCACCGCGCTGTTCGTGCAGCTAATCGCCGTGATCGATTGATCGGCGCGCTGCTACGGTGAGCGGCATGACGCCGCGCTGGGAACGTCGATTCCGCGCGCCCGTCATCACGGACCTCGACTGGTCTCCTGCCGCTCCGTCCCGGCTCGCGTACGAGTCCACGGAGAGCGGGGTCTGGCAGTTGCACGTGGCCGATCTCGACGCAGGTGTCCGTCGGCAGGTCACGGATCACCCGGTGGGTGTGATCTCCGGTGCCTGGTCGCCGGACGGAGCCGACATCTGCTGGTGGCAGGACGAGACGGGTGACGAGTCCGGACGCTGGTACACGCAACCGTTCGAGGGCGGCGATCCCCGGCTCCTGTTCCCGGAGCTCGACCGCGGCTGGAACGAGGGGATCGCGTGGGTCCCCGGGATCCTCGCTGCCTCGATCAGCGCT
>DATFGG010000100.1:0-3281 GCA_035249665.1 Actinomycetota bacterium
CAGGACCCTGAACGACGCGTTCATCATCCTCGACGAGGCCCAGAACACCACGCCGGAGCAGATGAAGATGTTCCTCACGCGGATCGGGTTCGGGTCGAAGGCCGTCGTGAACGGCGACGACACGCAGGTGGACCTCGCCACGGGGCAGCGCTCCGGTCTCCTCGTGATCGAGGAGATCCTCTCGGGGATCCGCGGCATCTCGTTCTGCCGGCTCGGCGGGCGCGACGTCGTGCGACACAAGATCGTCCAGGAGATCGTCGAGGCGTACGACCGCTACGGTCAGCAGCGCCTCGGGATGGACGACTGATGGCCGACGACGACCATCCCGTCGACCCTGGACCGGCGGACGGTGCCTGGCCCCGTGTCCTGATCTCGAACCGTCAGCGGGGAGCGCTCGACGAGGAGGGGCTCCGCTCGCTCGCCCGTGACACCCTGCGGGGCGAAGGGGTCGACCGCGCGGAGCTCTCGGTGTCCTTCGTGGAGACCGGCGAGATCGAGGAGCTCCACGAGCGGTTCATGGACGAGCCCGGACCGACCGACGTCCTATCGTTCCCGCTCGAGGAGGCCGAAGGACCCGCCAAGGACGGAGCCGAGGACGGCCTTGGAACGCGCCACCTCGGCGATGTGGTCGTCGCGCCGGCGGAGGCGGAGCGCAACAACCCGGCTGATCCCGACGGGGAGCTCCGCCTGCTGCTGGTCCACGGGATCCTGCACCTCCTCGGCTACGACCACGAGGAAGAGGACGCGCGCACACGTATGTGGGAGCGGCAGGAGCACTACAGCGGGGTGCGCCCCCCGTGAGCTCGCTCTGGCTCGTCGCGCTCCTCCTGGTGCTGTTCGGGACCGTCCTCGCGGCCGCCGAGGCGTCGCTCACACGGACCTCGCGGATCCGCGCGCTGGCCCTCGAGGAAGACGGTCGGCGCAACGCCGAAACGCTGGTGAAGATCGAGTCCGATCCACCGCGCTACCTGAACGCCGTCTACCTCACGGTGATGTTCGTGCAGAACGGCTCGGCGATCCTCGTCGCGATCCTCGCGGAGAACGACTTCGGCCCCGAGGACGGCAGCGGCCCGTGGGTCGGTGTCGTCTCGTTCGTGTTCACGATCCTGTACTTCGTCGTGGTCGAGGCGATGGCGAAGACGTTCGCGGTCCTGCACACGGACCGTGTGGCGCTGACGCTGGCGCCGATCGTGTGGTTCCTCGGCCGCGTCCTCGAGCTCCCGACACGGTTCCTCATCGGCCTGGCGAACGTGCTGCTTCCCGGGAAAGGCCTGAAGCAGGGGCCCTTCGTCTCGGAGGAGGAGATCCGCTCGATGGCGGAGGTGGGATCGGAGGAGGGGTCGATCGACGAGGGCGAGAAGGAGCTGATCCACTCGATCTTCGAGTTCGGCGACACGATCGCGCGCGAGGTGATGGTCCCGCGGCCGGACATCGTGGCGATCGAGGACGACAAGACGCTCCGGGACGTGCAGGCGCTCGTCCTGCAGCACGGGTACTCCCGGATCCCCGTGTATCACGAGTCCCTCGACGACGATGACGACGGGAGGGGCGTCAAGGGCGTCGTGTTCGCGAAGGACGTGCTGAAGGCCTTGCACCAGGGCCGGCAGGACATCCCGCTCTCGGAGATCGTTCGTCCCGCTCGCTACGTCCCGGAATCGAAGAAGGTCGCGGACCTCCTGAAGGAGATGCAGCAGGAGAAGTTCCACCAAGCGCTGGTGTACGACGAGCACGGCTCGGTGACCGGGATCGTGTCACTCGAGGATCTCCTCGAGGAGTTGGTCGGGGAGATCGCCGACGAGTACGACCGCGAGGAGCCCGAGGTGCTGGATCTCGGCGACGGGATGTACCGGGTCTCCGGGAAGGCCTCGATCGACGACGTGAACGAGCTCCTGGACGCCGAGCTGCCGGACGAGGAGTGGGACACGGTTGCCGGTCTGATGCTCGACCTGCTCGGCCGGATGCCGGAGGCAGGCGAGGAGATCACGTTCCGCGGCCTGCAACTGAAGGCGGACAAGGTCCAGGGGCGACGGATCGCGAGCGTGCTGATCACGAGGTCGGCCGAGGACAACGGCCAGGGACCGGAGATGACGACGTGACCTCGATCGAGCCGGAACGCATCGACGAGCTGGTCGCTGCGGCCCGAGAGATCCGAGCGGCCGCCTACGCGCCGTACAGCGGCTTCCACGTGGGCGCGGCTCTGCTGGCCGGAGACCGGATCTTCACCGCCGTGAACATGGAGAACGCGAGCTACCCCCTGTCGGTGTGCGCGGAACGCAACGCGGTCGCCAAGGCCGTCGCCGCGGGCGAGACATCGTTGCGGGCGGTCGCCGTCGTCACGGATGCCGAAACGAAGCCGACCCCGCCATGCGGAGGGTGTCGCCAGGTGCTGCGGGAGTTCGGGGAAGGGATGGCCGTGATCGCCGAGTCGGCATCGGGCGCCGAGCGCCGGTACTGGGCTTTGGCCGACCTGCTGCCCGACGCGTTCGGTCCGGACGATCTCAGGTGATCTCTCCCGCCGTCACCCGGTCCGGCATGGTCGCCGTCGTGGGACGACCCAATGTCGGCAAGTCCACGCTCGTGAACGCGCTCGTCGGACGCAAGGTGTCGATCGTGTCCGACAAGCCGCAGACGACACGTCGCGGGCTCCACGCCGTCCTCACGACCGAGGGCGCGCAGGCGGTCTTCACCGATACCCCCGGGTTCCACAAGCCCCGAACCGAGCTCGGCGCCCGCCTGAACGACATGGTCGGCGACGCGGTCGAGGGAGTGGACGTGATCCTGCATGTCCTCGATGCGGCCTCCGGCGTCGGGCGCGGCGACGCCTTCGTGTACGAGCGCCGGGTTCGCCCGCACGGATGCCCGAAGATCGCGGTAGTGAACAAGATCGATGTCACGGGTCAGCACGGCGTCGTGCCCCAGCTCGCCGCGACCGCGGATATCGGTGAGTACGACGAGATCGTCCCGGTGTCCGCCAAGGTCGGGAAGGGTGTCGGCATGCTCCGGGACATGGTCCTCGCGATGCTCCCGGAGGGTCCGGCGCTCTATCCGGAGGAGACGATCTCGGATCAGCCGCTCGAGACCCGCCTCGCGGAGATGGTCCGCGAGAAGGCGCTCCACGTGACCCGCCAAGAGCTCCCTCACTCGATCACCGTCACGATCGAGGAGCTCGACATCACCGACGCGCTCGTGAAGGTCCACGCATCGCTGATCGTCGAACGCGATTCCCAGAAGGGCATCGTGATCGGCAAGGGCGGGCAGACGCTGCGGACGATCGGCACGCG
>DATFGG010000101.1:0-4965 GCA_035249665.1 Actinomycetota bacterium
GTCTCGTTGATCATCCGCTGCGACTCCGCGGCGATCGTGTCGAACACGAGCGAGCTCTTGCCCGAGCCGGAGACGCCGGTGAACACCGTCAGCCGGCGCTTCGGGATCTCGATGCTGACGTCTTTGAGGTTGTTCTCGCGCGCGCCCTGCACGCGGATCAGGTCGTGGCTGTCGGCGTCGAGCGGCGGCGACCGGGTATCCGTCTTCTTGGCCATGCTCATCGCGTCGATGCTGTGCTCAACGAACGGCCTTCTTCACGAGCGCGGCGATCTTCTTCTCATCGGCGGGGGTCAGCTCCATGAGCGCCCACGAGGTCGGCCACATGGTGCCCTGATCGAGGTTCGCGTCGTCGTTGAAGCCGAGCGTCGCGTATCTCGCCTTGAACTTGTCCGCGCTCTGGAAGAAGCAGATGACCTTGCCGTCCTTGGCATACGCGGGCATCCCGTACCAGGTCTTCGGTGCAAGGTCCGGCGCGCTGGCTCTGACGATCGCATGGATGCGCGTGCCCATGGTGCGATCCTTCGGAGGCATCGCGGCGATCGCCGCGAGCGCGGCCTTCTCGTCGTTCGCGCCGCGCGCCTCTTCCTTCAGCTCTTTGGCGTACGCCTTGGCCGCGGCTCGTTCCTCCGGCGACCATCCCGTTCCCGTCTTGCCCTTCGCGGCGGTGGTCTTCGCAGGCTTCCGCGTGGTCTTCTTCGCGCTCATCGTTCCCTCCTGTGGACGTTCACTCATCGATCCTGAAGCAGCCCCAGGACGTTGCCATCGGGGTCGGTCACGGTAGCCACGAGCCGGCCGCCACCCACGTCGTGCGGGGGCTCGTGCACGGTGGCGCCCGCGGCGGTCACCTCGGCGAGCTTCGCCACGATGTCCGATACGTGCCAGTAGGCCACCGGTGAGGTCATGCCCTGCGGTCCACCGCCCGGCACCAGCCCGACGTGCTGACCCTCGGTCTCGAAGCCGACGTAGGAGGGATCGTCCGTCTGCGGCGAGATCCCGAGCAGCGCTGTGTACACCGCCTTGGCCGTCTCCAGGTCCTTCACGGGATGGAGCAGTGTCTTCGCTCCCTGCGTGGGTGAGCCGGTCATGTGCACTCCTTCCGTGGTGGAGTTGTCCATGGCGGTCAGGTTAGCCGCGGCTCTGTGGTCGACGCTTCTCGATTCCTGACCGTTGTCGGAAGGTGACTCAGCGCAGCTCTTGGATCCGGATCAGGTTGCCGGCGGGATCGCGGACGGCGCAGTCGCGAACGCCGTACGGCTGGTCGATCGGCTCCTGGACGATGTCGGCGTCGCTGGCCTGCAGCCGCTCGAACGTGGCGTCGAGGTCCTCGGTGGCGAGGTTGATGCCGGCGTAGGTGCCCTTGGCCATCATCTCGACGATCGTGCGGCGCTCGTCGTCGGTGATCCCGGGTGTCACGGCCGGCGGATGGAGGACGATGGCCGTGCCCGGCTGCCTGGGAGGGCCGACCGTGATCCAGTGCATCCCGCCGAATTCGACGTCGCCTCGGACCTCGAAGCCGAGGACGTCCCGGTAGAAAGCCATCGCCGCGTCGGGGTCGTCCTGCGGGAGGAAGCTCGAGTGGATGGTGATGTCCACGGCGGTCATGCTACGTGCGGCTTCGAGACCGGCGCTTCTCGATTCCTGATCGGTCTGGTCACCTGCTTGGCCACGCACGGCGGGATGCCCGCCATCACACCCGCCTCCCGGTCCCGATAGACGCTCGGGGGCACGCCGACCAGCTCGGTGAAGCGAGTGCTGAACGTGCCCAGCGACGAACAGCCGACCTCGTAGCAGACGTCGGTGACGCTGAGATCGCCACGACGCAGCAGCGCCATCGCGCGCTCGATACGCCGTGTCATCAGGTAGCTGTACGGCGACTCGCCGAAGGCGAGCCGGAACTGGCGGCTGAAGTGCCCCGCCGACATGTGCGCCCCGCGCGCGAGCGCCTCGACGTCCAGCGGCTGGGCGTACTCGCGGTCGATCCGATCGCGGACGCGGCGCAGCCGCGCCAGGTCGCGCAGGTGCTGCGCGGCGGCGGCTCTGCCGGTCACCCGCGGAATCGTGCCACGTCGCGTCGGAGGTGTCAGGCGCGCCGGCGGTCCCAGCCTCTCCGCGTAGCGAACGCCCGCATCGAGATGTCCTAGACGCGTCCGAAGTACCCCCCGTCCCGCTCCTCTTGAGCGCGGATCACGTGCAGGACCGCGTTGATCAACGCGAGATGCGAGAACGCCTGTGGGAAGTTGCCGAGGAGACGCCCGGTGTGCGGGTCGAGCTGCTCCGCGTACAGCCCCAGCGGGCTGGCGTGCGTCAGCATCAGCTCGAGCAGGGTCCCGGCGCGCTCCGTCTCGCCGATCTCGACGAGTGCCGACACGAGCCAGAACGAGCACATCACGAACGTGCCCTCGTCCCCGCCCACCCCGTCGTCGGTCTCCTCGACCCGGTAGCGGCGCACCATCCCGTGCTCGGTCAGCTCGTCCGCGATCGCGAGCACGGTCGCACGGACCCGGGCGTCGTCGGCGGGCAGGAAGCGGAGGAGGACCGCGAGGAGGAGCGACGCGTCGAGCGCGTCCGAGCCATAGGACTGCACGAGCACGCCCTCCGCGTTCACGCCGTTGGCCAGCACGTCCTCCCGGATCGCCTCGGCCGCCTTCGCCCAACGCTCCGCCTCCTCGATCCGATCCATCGACTCCGCGAGGCGCGCGCCTCGGTCGCACGCCACCCAGCACATGATCTTCGAGGTCGTGAAATGCTGGGGCTCGCCCCGGACCTCCCAGATCCCGTGATCGGGCTCGCGCCACCGGGCGACGGCCTCCTCGACCTGACGTTCGAGGTTCTCCCAGTCGGCGTCGTTCAGGTACTCGCCGGCCTTCATGTGGAGGTACACCGAGTCGAGGAGCGCGCCCCAGACGTCGTGCTGATGCTGCGCGAAGGCGGCGTTGCCGATCCGGACCGGCTGTGAGCGCTCGTATCCCATGAGGTGCTCGAGCGCGGCCTCCTCGAGCCGCTCCTCCCCGCCGATCCCGTACATGATCTGGAGCGGGTGTCCGCCGCGGATCCGGTCCTGCATGAAGTACAGGAAGCTGTTCGCCTCCGAAGCGAAGCCGAGGGAGTACAGGCCCCAGAGCGCGAACGTGGAGTCGCGGACCCAGGTGAAGCGGTAGTCCCAGTTGCGGCGACCGCCCGGATGTTCGGGGAGCGACGTGGTCGCGGCGGCGAGCAACGCACCGGTCGGGGCGTAGGTCAGGCCCTTCAACACGAGCGCGCTCCGCTGGAGGGCTCCGCGCATCGGGTGGTCCGGGAACTTTCCCTGGTTCAGCCAGTCGCGCCAGAAGTCCTCCGTCCGATCGAGCCGCTCGGCCGCCTCGTCGACGTCCCTCGGAGGCGCCGGGTCGGGGTCGGTCCACGACAGGGCCACGAAGGCACGATCGCCCTCCTTCATCGTCGTGTGGGCGACGGCCGCCCGGCCCTCGAACCCGACACGGAGGTCGGTCGTGAGGCGGAGCGAGGGATCGCCGTCGCCGCCCCGCGCGATCGCCTCACCGTAGCCGGCCGTGGCGAACTCCCAGCGGGTGCCGACCCGGTCGTAGTCGAACGCCGGCTCGCAGTGCAGCGAGGCGTCCACCTGGCCGTTCACGCACTCGAGGACCCGGACCAGCATGTGCTCGGCCTGGTAGTCGCCCGGCGAGCGGACGTAGGCCTCGTCCCGGGTCTCCGTCTCGTACCAGGCGCCGATCGTGAGGGCGTCGCGCACGATCAGCCAGCCGGTCTTCGTCTGCCAGGTCGTCTCGAGGACGTTCGTGCCCGGCAGGTACCGGCGCCCGGTCGGCACCGTTTGGTCGATCGGCGCCAGCCGGAACAGGCCGGCGGAGCGGTCGAGGAGCGCGCCGAAGACGCTGGGACCGTCGGACCGCGGCAGGCACAGCCACTCGACCGCTCCGTCGGCCGCGACGAGAGCGGTCGTCTCGAGATCGGAGAGGAATCCGTACTCGGCGATCGCGGGGAACGGGCTCCGGGGAGGGGCGGCGGCGGAGAACCGTCCACCGGGCGGCGTCCCGGCGGGGGGGTCGCCGTCGCCCTGCTCACGGATACCGTGGTCAGGCGTCAGTGCCGTCCCTCCGGGACCCGCCATCCGCCGTGATCCTGGGCGAGGCGGTCCGCGCTCGCCGGGCCCCACGAGCCCTTCGCGTAGCGCTCGGTTGGTGGCGGCGCGTCGAGCAGCGGCTGCAGGATCCGCCACGTCTCCTCGATCACCTCCTGCCGGGGGAAGAGCGTCCCGTCGCCGTTGATCGCGTCCAGCAGCAGGCGCTCGTACGGTGCCGGCGCGCGCCCGGGCTGCTCCTGGAAGGAGAAGTCGAGGTGCACCGGATCGGGCCGGTCCTCCCCAGGTGCCTTCACCATCACGCCCAGGGAAGCCCCCGGCTCGGGCCCGATCCGGAGCGTCATGTGGTTGTGGCGCTTCACCTCCCCGATGCTGTCGCCCATGAGGATCGCCGGCGGGAGCCGGAACCGGATATCGACCTCCGTGGCGGTCACCGGCAGCGCCTTCCCCGTACGGATCAGGAACGGCACCCCGGCCCAACGCCAGTTGTCGATCCCGAGCCGCAGGGCCGCGAAGGTCTCGGTCTCCGAATCCGGCCTTACTCCCTTCACCGCTCGGTACCCCTCGTACTGACCACGGACGTAGGCGGATGGATCCGCGTCGGGGATCGATCGGAGCACGTCGAGGCGCCGGTCCGCGATCGGGTCGTGCCCCCCCGCGGGAGCCTCCATCGTCACCAGCGCGAGGATCTGGAGCAGATGGTTCTGGACGACGTCGCGGAGCGCTCCGACGGGGTCGTAGAAGCTTCCCCGGTCGGTGACGTCGAAGTCCTCGGCCATGTTGATCTGCACGGTCGACACGTGGTACCGGTTCCAGATCGGCTCGAAGATCTCGTTCGCGAACCGCAGGTACACGATGTCCTGGACCGG
>DATFGG010000102.1:0-4958 GCA_035249665.1 Actinomycetota bacterium
CTCACTCGGAGCGCTCGTCCTGGCGATCCGCAGACCGAAGTTGTTCCCACGCACGTTCGGATACCACGAGGTCTGGCACGCAGCGACCGCTGCGGCCGCGGCGTGTCACTACACCGCGGTGCTCCTGATGGTGATCGAGGCATGAAGCCCGACCGCGGTTCAGCCGTGGGCCGATGAACGTCGCAACCCGCCGCGGCTAGGACTCGTTCCCGCCACCATCGCCGCCACCGTTGCGGTTGCTATTCCCCGGGTCTTCGGGTGGACTGTCACCGTTTCCCCCGGCGTTGCTGTTGCCCGCGTCCTCGGGTGGCCCGCCGCCGTTCCCCCCGCCGTTCCCGCCGGCGTTGCTGTTGCCCGCGTCCTCGGGTGGCCCGCCGCCGTTCCCGCCGCCGTTCCCGCCGGCGTTGCTGTTCCCCGCGTCCTCGGGTGGCCCTCCACCCTCACCGAGACCGCCGTTCCCTGGATCGCCCTCGCCCGGATCCCCGGTTCCTGGGTCCCCGTCTCCTGACTCCTCGTTGTCGGTAGCGCCACCGCCACCACCGTTGCCACCGCCACCGCCGTTGCCGCTACCACCGCCGTTGCCGCTACCACCGCCGTTGCCGGCACCACCGTTGCCGCTACCACCGCCGTTGCCGCCACCGCCGTTGCCACCGCCACCGCCGTTGCCGCCACCGCCGTTGCCACCGCCACCGCCGTTGCCACCGCCACCACCGTTGCCGCCACCGCCGTTGCCACCGCCACCACCGTTGCCGCTACCACCGTTGCCGGCACCGCCGTTGCCGCCGCCACCGCCGTTGCCGCCGCCACCGTTGCCGGCACCGCCGTTGCCGGCACCGCCGTTGCCGCCACCGCCGTTGCCGGCACCGCCGTTGCCGCCTTCGCCTCCTCCGATGTCGGTTCCTCCGCCACCGTTGCCCACATCGTCTGCGCCGTCGTCGACACCGGCACCTCCACCGGCATCGGCACCTCCACTTCCACCACCACCTGCGTCGTGGCCGGCGTTCCCGTTCCCGTCCTCGCTGCTCCCATCCTCACTGCCGCTGCCGGCGGTGCCTTCACCGCTCCCGATCTCCCCATCCGTGTTCTCGTCCGCGTCTCCCGGCTCGGCGCCGCCGATCGTTCCGCCGTTCCCTCGCCCGACCCGTCCGCCGTCCCCGATCACACCGTTATCGGACGGCTCCACATCGTCACCTGCGAGCGGGTCGTCTCTGATCACACTGTGATCGGGCGTCTCGAAGGGCTGATCCGTTCCCGGAGGATGGTCGGACGCTGCCCAGAGTCGCTCGCGCGCCGGCACGAACATCGCGAATGCCTCTGAGGCGAGATCGCGAGCGCCGTCCGGGAGGTGGCCCGTCATGGCGAGGCTGCTGCCTGCCGTGATGACGATCGTGGCGGCTGCGACCGCCGCACGGGTGACGGGACGGTGCACGGTGCGCCGCCGCACCGGCTCCGCGATGCTCGCGCGCGCGGCGCGGATCTCTGCGGCCATCGACGCCACGGTGGAGTGCTCGCCCCAAAGCTCAGACGGGAGTGGCCGTGCCCCGACCTCCCTGAGCAGCGCGTCCAGGTCGACCAGCTGCCCCTCGGGCTTGCGCACCATGGCGCGCAGGAACGACTTGCCGTCGTCGCGCGGCCGAGGTTCGTGCATCAACCCACCTCCGCGGTCTCGGCCTCATCGGCCTCATCCGCGTCGCGCAAGAGCCGCAGGGCATCCATCTCGAGGAGCCGCACGGCTCCCGTGTCCTGTCCGGTGAGGCTTGCCACGTCGTCCACGTCGAGATGTCCCAGCCCGCGCAACAGCAACACGTCCGCGTGATCCGGCGGCAGCGCTGCAACTCTCGACAGCGCGTCGGACATCGGCTCGCGGGTGCGCTCCTCCAGCTCGATGGGGTCCACGACCCGATCTCCCGCGTCGAGCGTGCGACGGGCGAGGTGGAACAGCCAGCGACGGAACGCGATCTCGTCGCCCGAGAAGCCCTGGAGACCCTGAGCGACCTGGATCCACACCTGCTCGGCCGCGGCCTCGGGCGCGCGGGCGCCCCGCGCTCGCAGGTAGCGCAGGACCGCGGGATGGAACTCCCGATACAGCAGGCCGATCGCCCACTCGACCCCGGTCGTCGCCGCGGTCATGACCGTCTCGAATCGCTCGCCTCGAAGTCCGAGGGTCGGCGTCTCGAGGGGTCGGGCCTCCGTCGGCACCTCGACGGCGTGCGGCTCGCGGCGGCGCTGCGTGAGTTGCGTGACGATCTGTGGGTCCTTCGCCAAGCGGAAGGAGAACCGCGACCCTTCTCCCACGCGACTCTCCACGTCGAGCCGGGACCCGTGCAACTGGAGGATCTCAGAGACCACCGCGAGCCCGAGGCCCGTGCCACGGGTGGACCGAGTATGCACGTCGCCTCCGCGGAAGAATCGCTCGCCGATCCGGGTGACCTCGCTCTCCGGGATGCCCGGCCCGTCGTCGCTCACCGCCACGACCACGTCCGCCCCTTCGTCCCGCGCGCTCAGGATCACCCGGCTCCCCGCGGGCGTGTACTTCGACGCGTTCGACAAGAGGTTCTCGATGATGCGCTCGATCAGACCGGGGTCGGCGTGCGTGCACAGCCTGGACGGAACGTCCAGCTCCACACGATGTCCGGACAGGAGCGTGCTGAGGCGATCGACGACCGCCGGGAGCAGTCTCGACAGATCGACCTCCCGGGCATCCGGGCGGAGCTGGCCGGCTTCGAGCTTGGAGAAGTCCAGCAGCTGGGCGATCACGTGGTCGAGGGTCGCGGCATTCGCGTTCAGGCGGGTCAGGAAGTCCACGCGGATCTCGTCGTCGATCGTCTCCCACTGGTGTTCGAGCGTCTTGCCCATCCCCGTGATCACGGTGAGGGGTGTGCGGAGCTCGTGGGATACCGTCGAGAGGAAGTCGTTCTTCATGCGATCGAGGTCGGCAAGTCGCTCGATGACCTGGCGCTGCTCGTCGAACCGGCGCACGTTCTCGAGCGCCAGGCTCGCCTGCGACGACAGCATCCGGAACACCTCGACGTCCTGCGTGGAAGGACCGGGAGCGACCTCGGTCCCGACGACGAGGACGGCTGCCACGCCGTTGCTCACCGCGATCGGCACGGCGGCGCCGAACAGTGGCAGGCCGATCGCCCGTCCGTGGAAGACCGCGAAGGCCCCGGTCTCCGCGGTCGTGCGCACGACCTCGGGGACGGTGCTCTCCGGTGCGGGAACCCCCGGCACCGTGTGCCAACCGTCGCCTTCGCGCACGAAAACGCGCGCGAACGGGAAGCCCAGCCCCCCGACCGCTTCGATCGTTGTCTCGAGGACCTGATCGGCGTCCACGGTCGAGCTGCTCATGTCCCGAGCGGCGGCCGAGACGGTCGCCAGCAGGGCCCATCGACGATCCGCCTCGGCGCGGGCGTCCCAGGCCGCTCGGACCTGGACGCGGATCTCCTGGACCAGGAACCCGGCCAGGAACGTCAGGACCGACAGGACGATCAACGGCAGGGGACCCTGGTCGGCCGTGCGGAGGACGATCCCGTACGCGACGAGGGTCATCGCGAGGAGTGCCACCTGTCCACGGGGCGAGAAGGCAACCGCGAAGAACACGGTGGTGAGCGCGTAGAGCAGGACGAGCGGCGAGTGTGGCCCTCCCGTCGCCCACACACCGATGGTGACCATCCCGAGGGCCGTGACGGCCCACACCGCCAACAGGCGCATGCCTCCGCGCGTCGCCAGGAGCCGATCCCAGGGGAGAAGGGTCGCGAGCGCGGCCGCCACGGCGAGCCCGGTCAGCACCAGGCCGTACCCACCGAGGTCGAGCCGAGCTCGGGTGGCGAGGACGAACATCGCGGCGGCCGCGAGCGGGGCGAGGAGGGTGACCCGCATCCCCACCCGGAGCGTCCGGAACTCGATGGGGAGGGGGCCTCCTGGTGAACCTGTCATGTTCGCTGCCTCCGAGCGGCGATTCCGGCACGGCGTCCCTGCGCGCCGCTGTAGGGCGCGGGATGGCACGACGGTAGCCGGATGACCGACAGTGATTCATCCGTCCCTCGGCCAATACGGGGGGTGGACCGGCCGGTCGGGTCCGGGACCTTCGACCTAGGGGCGCTCGGGATGAACCTCGGCGACCGTTCCTCGGCGAAGACTCAGGGGGACTCCGGACCGATCGAGCCGGACGGGGCGATCAGCCGATCGACTCGGAGAGGTTCTCGGCCGTTTCCTGCGAGATGCCGAGCCGCTCGGCGAGGTCGGGCGTCTTCTGATCGAGCAACCTGCGGATCGACTCTTTCGAGAGCCTCAGCTCGTTGCGGATCTCCTCCGCGCTGAGCCCTGCCTTCGTGGCCAGATCGAGTTGCTCCTCGATCATCTTCTGGCGGCGCTCGGCGACCTCCTCGAGGAGGACGAGCTTCTCGATCTCTTCGCGGAGCAAGGAGATGTCCATCGAGGGGCCTTCCATGGGTCAGCTCGACTCGTACTTGAACGAGATGTTCACACGGGCGCGGTAGCTGGTGACCTTGCCGTTCTCGATCGTGACATCGAACTTGACGACTTCGCCGACGCGCAGGTCCCGCAGGGTGGTGGCCGCCGTCTCGACCGCGTTCTTCGCGGCTTCCTCCCACGACGTGGAGCTCGTCCCGATGACCTCGGTGACCCGGTAGACGCTGTCGGTCATGCTCTCCTCCTCTGCACGGCTCTACACCTTCATGGGGGTCCGATCCTCTGCCGAGGCCCGCACAGGCTATCGTGCCTGCGTGATCCGTGCGTTCCCGCTGGTCCTGCTCGTCGTTCTGGTCGTGGCGTTCGCGAGGTGGGTCCTCTCCTGGACGAAGGCGGCGGCTGCACGGCGCCCCGCCCGGCGGGGCAGCTCCAGGATGGGCGGCTACGCGTTCGAGAGCAGGATCGAAGGTTTGAAGCGGCGTCGCCGGAGCTCACCCAACCGATCCGAACGGCATGAGGGACCAGCC
>DATFGG010000103.1:0-4500 GCA_035249665.1 Actinomycetota bacterium
GCTCGATGAAGGGGGAGAGCTGGTCGTGATGGAGCAGAACCTCGCCACGAGCTCGATGGAGGCGCTGAAGGTGCGCGGGAAGCCCGTGCGCCTCCGGTGGGAGCGAAGCAACAACCGGCCCGTAGACACGACCGGGGGGAACGAGGGGTCCGCCACGGACCCGGAAGAGGGGGTCGCATGAGGAAGCTCAGCCGATGGCTGGTCGCCTTCTCCACGCTCGCGTTGATCGCGGCTGGCTGCGGAGGCGACGAGAGTGGAGACGGGGACGGCACCGCCGTTCCGACCGACCCGGACGAGCCAAGGGTCACCGAGGTCGGCGACGGCGAGGGCGAGGTGAGCATCATCTCGTGGGCCGGCTACATCGAGCGCGGCGACACGGATCCGGCGTACGACTGGGTCACGCAGTTCGAGGAGGACACGGGCTGCGCGGTGACGAACAAGACCGCCAACACGTCGGACGAGATGGTCGCGCTGATGCAGGAGGGCGGCGGTCAATACGATCTCGTGACGGCGTCGGGCGACGCGAGCCTCCGTCTCGTGGAGAGTGGCTCGGTTCAGCCGGTCAACCTCGACCTGATCGAGAGCTACGACACCGTCGATCCCAACCTGGCGGACGCGCCGTGGCACACCGTCGACACCGACGGCGACGGGACGGCCGAGCACTACGGCGTGCCCTACCAGTGGGGGTACAACGTCCTGATGTACAACGACGCCGTCTTCAAGGGCGAGGCGCCCACGAGCTGGGACGTCGTGTTCGAGGAGATGACACTGCCCGACGGGAAGTCGAACAAGGGCCGCATCCAGGCCTACGACGGGGCGATCTACATCGCCGACGCCGCCGTCTACCTGCGGGCCCACAACCCGGAGCTGGGGATCACCGATCCGTACGCGCTGAACCGCGACCAGTTCGATGCGGCGCTGAACCTGCTGCGTCAGCAGCGGGAGCTGGTCGGTCGATACTGGCACGACGCGTTCGTCCAGATCGACGACTTCGGCAACGGGGAGGCGGTCGCCAGCTCGTCCTGGCCGTTCCAGAGGAACGTGCTGGCGGCGGAGAACCCCGACTTCAAGAGCTCCACCCCGGAGGAGGGCGTCACCGGGTGGGCGGACACCACGATGATGCACACGGACGCTCCACACCCGAACTGCGCATACATGTGGATGGAGTGGTCGCTGAACGAGAAGCTCCAGGGCGACCTCGCCGCATGGTTCGGCACGGTGCCCGCGAACCTCGCGGCCTGCGAGGGGAACGAGTTGCTGACCGACGAGGGGTGCGAGACGAACGGCCTGGGTGACTTCGACCAGATCGAGTTCTGGCGGACGCCGCAGGCAGACTGCTTCGACGACGACGAGGCGACCGAGTGTGTGCCCTACCTCGAATGGGTCACCCAGTACGTCGCTGTGATCGGCGGCCGTTGAGCCTCGTCCGAGGCGCAACGGACGGCACGAGGATGCACAGGACGGGGCCCGCTGCACGCGGGCCCCGTCCGCACACCCGGGCATGCAGGTGACAGCTCGCCGCAGAGGACCCGCCGCTCGCATCAGCGCCGTCTTCCACCAGCATCCGTGGTCCAAGCTGACCCTCCTGCTCCTGCCCGGACTCCTCTGGCTCGGCGTGATCTATCTCGGGTCGCTCGTCTCGATGCTGGTCTACGGGTTCTGGAGCCTGGAGGAGTTCACCGGGCTGATCGCGCGCGACTTCACGCTCGGGACCTACGGCAAGCTCCTGGAGCCCGCCCACCGCGACATCATCATCCGAACGTTCGTGATGGCCGCTGCGGTGAGCGCGGCGTGCGCGGTGCTCGCGTTCCCGCTGGCGTACTACATGGCTCGGTACGCGACATCGCGCATGAAGACGGTCCTGTACCTCGTGGTGATCATGCCGCTCTGGTCCAGCTACCTCGTCCGCGCGCTGGCGTGGAGGCAGATCCTCACGAACGAGGGCATCATGAACTGGGGACTGGAGCGGCTCGGTCTTGAGGGGGTCGTGCGCGCGATCCTGCAGACCCCGATCATCGGCGGACCGTCGGTGATCCAGTCATATCTGGCGCTCTTCATCGCCTTCGTCTACCTGTGGCTGCCGTTCATGATCCTGCCGGTGGAGGCCGCGCTCGAGCGCGTGCCTCGTTCCTACCTCGAGGCCTCGAGCGATCTCGGCGCTCGGCCGTGGCTCACGTTCCGCAGGATCGTGCTGCCCCTCGCCAAGCCTGGCCTGATCGCCGGCTCGATCTTCACGTTCTCCCTCACGTTGGGGGACTTCATCCTGCCTTCGATCTTCGGGCAATCGCAACTGTTCCTCGGTCAGGAGGTCTTCCTCCAGGTCGGCGTGATCGGCAACACGCCGCTCGCCGCCGCGTTCACGTTCGTCGCGATGATCATCATGGTCGGCTACCTCCTGGTCTCGCGACGGACCGGCGCGTTCGAGACCCTCTGATGGCACGACGGACCGGCGATCGGGCGGGCGTCGGGCTCCGGCTCGCCGCCTTCGGCGTGGTGGCGTTCCTCTACGTCCCCCTGGCGATCATCATCCTGTACGCGTTCAACACCCAATCGGCCTTGTTCACGTTCCCCCCGCCGGGTCTGACCACGCGATGGTTCGAGGTCGCGCTCTCCGATCGGACCCTGTGGGCGGCGCTCCGCCTCTCCGTCACGGTCGCCGCGATCGCGACCCTGATCGCCCTCGTGATCGGCAGCCTCCTAGCCGCGGCGGTCTATCGGACGCGGTTCTTCGGTCGAGAGGCGATCTCGTTCCTGGTCTTGCTCCCGATCGCGCTGCCCGGCATCGTGACGGGGATCGCCCTTCGGTCCTCCTTCGCGATCGCCGGCGTGCCGTTCAGCACCTGGACGCTGGCCGTGGCGCACGCGACCTTCTGCATCGTGATCGTGTACAACAACGTGGTCGCTCGGTTCCGACGGATGTCGCCGAACCTCACGGAGGCGTCCGCCGATCTGGGAGCGACCGGTTGGCAGACGTTCCGGCATGTCGTGCTCCCGAACCTCGCCACTGCGCTGTTGGCCGGCGGCATCCTGGCCTTCGCGCTGAGCTTCGACGAGATCGTGGTCACGACCTTCACCGCCGGGAACCAACGGACGCTTCCGATCTGGATCTTCGAGCGGCTGTTCCGTCCGCGGCAACGTCCGGTGACGAACGTCGCCGCGATCCTCGTGATCGTGATGACGTTCGTGCCCGTCTTGATCGCGCAGCTCCTGACGCGCGAGGAACGTCAGGCGGGGCCCTAGAGGTACTGACCCCGTGGAGCGCCGCTCTGCTCGGGCTGCTCGGGCTGCTGCGGGTTCTGCGCCATCAGGCCGCGCCGCCGGATCTCCTCGAACTGCTGCCGCGCGGCCATCTGCTGCGCGAACATCGCCGCCTGGATCCCGTGGAACAGGCCCTCGAGCCATCCCACGAGCTGGGCCTGCGCGACCCGCATCTCGGCCTCGCTCGGGACGTCGCCGAGCGGTGGGAGGAGGTCTTCGAGCTCCGCCTTCAGGTCGGCGCTGACGGATCCGCCCAGCTCCTCGACGGAGCGATGGTAGATGTCGACGAGGCGCTTGCGCCCCGCCTCATCCATCGACGCGTGACGGGTCTCCTCGAGGAGCTCCCGCACCATGGACGCGATCCGGAGGAGCTTGGCCGGCTCCGTGATCGTCTCGGGCGACGGCCCATCGCCGGTCGGCTCCGGCGTTGCCTCGACGGGGACCGCCTGCACGGGTGGAGCCTGGGGATCGCTCACCGCTCCAACCTAGCAGCCGTTCCCTCGGACACCCCGCCCAGGTTCCGAAGGAACAACGCCTCCGCGAGCGTGATGCGCTCGACCTCCGAAAGCTCCACGCTCTCGTTCACGGAGTGGATGAAGGAGCGCTCGTCCATCGCGCCCCAGATGAGGATCTCGATCCCCGGGAACGTCTGTGCGAGCATCGGGACGAGCGGGATCGAGCCGCCGGATCCCATCTCGATCGCATCTCGCCCGTAGGCCTGCGCCAAGGCGTCCATCGCCGCGCGGCTCGCCGGCCTCGTCGTGTCGAGCAGGTGCCCGTGGCCGGCTTCGAAGCCGGACGTCCCTTCGAACGTCACCTCGACCCCCCACGGGGCGTGCGAGCGGAGGTGGTCCACCAACGCCTGTCGGGCCGCGACCGGATCGTCTCCCGGTGCGATCCGCAGGCTCACCCGGGCGCGCGCGAACGGTACGATCTGGTTCGAGGAGCCCGCGATCGCGGGCGCGTCGAACCCCAGGACGGCCACCGCGGGACCCGTCAGCAATCGATCCGAGAGGGTGCCCGCCCCGATCAGCTCGACCTGATCGAGGACCCCGGACTCCTCGCGGAACTCGTCTTCGGGGATCTGCGTCCCGGTCCATTCGAAACGCTGCAAGCCCTCGATGGCGACGCTCCCGTCGTCGTGGTGCAGCGAGGCGATGATGCGCGCGAGCGCCGTGATCGCGTCGGGGATCGGTCCGCCGTACGAGCCGGAGTGCTGCGCGCGGGGCAGGACCCTGACCT
>DATFGG010000104.1:0-2132 GCA_035249665.1 Actinomycetota bacterium
AGGAACAGGACGAGTGCCGCGAGCAGACCCGGGAAGAGACGGAAGAGATCGCTCCGGGCACGAGCGCGCAGGAACCCGATCCCAACCCCGAGGAAGCTCGCGAGCAGCACGAAGTTCGTGAAGAAGGACAGGTAGACGACGTAGGCACCGCTCCACCGGATCAGCCCGAGCTCCACGAACAGCATCAGGAAGCTGAGGAGCACGAGGCGAGCGAGAGACGGTGGTTGACCGACGCGGACGGGGTGCTGGGACTCGCGCTCGACCATCCGGTGCGGATGCTAGCAGCGAGCCGAAACGCGCTCGCTACGAACGTGCCGGGGGACCGGTGCGGGCCGATCTGGTACGGCGTTCCGTGGTCGGATGACACTCCATCGCGGCTCGCAGCAAGGCTTCCGCGTCAACACGCGTGTGCTCGGGAGCGAGCCCGGTGTCGTGCAGCACGTCCAAGAACGCCTCCACGCAGAGAGGGTCGAACAGCTCGCCGGCACCCGCCGCGATGTGCGAGACCGCGCGATCGAGCGCCCATGCAGGTCGGTATGCGCGGTCGGATGTGAGCGCATCCCACACGTCGGCCACGCCGACGATGCGGCCCGCCAGAGGGATCTCCTCACCCGCGAGCCGATCCGGGTAACCGCTGCCGTCCCAACGCTCGTGATGGTGGCGGATCGCGTTCAGGGATGCATGCAAGGAACGAGCGCGGCTGGCGAGCTCCCACCCGACCACCGGATGCCCCTTGATCGACTCCCACTCTTCGTCGGTGAGCTCCCCTGGCTTGTTGAGCACCTGGTCGGGCACGCTGATCTTCCCGACGTCGTGGAGGTACGCCCCCTGATGCAGCCCTCGCAGCGCTTCCGGCTCGAGTCCGAGCCGGAGGCCGATCCGCGACGACATCTCGGCGACCCGTCCGGAGTGGCCGTGTGTGTACGGGTCCTTCACCTCGACCGCGCCGATCAGTGCGTCCAGCGCCTCGGGGTGCCCGCGCGTGATCTGTTCGAGAGGATCGCGTACGGAGATACCCTGCACCGCGCCCGACAGGCTCCGCGACCGGCGCGTCTCGGCGACCACGGCCCACGATGTCGCGGCGAAGCCCGCGAGCAGGTAGAGGTGGTAGTCCCACCAGGACAAGCGCCAGAGCTGGCCGAACCCCAACGAGAGGATCGCTGCCATCGACAGCCAGCTCGCCAGCACGAGCGAGAGCTCGATGCGGTCGCGTCCGAGACGCCACCGTCGCCAGTGCATCGAGCCCGTGAAGAGCAGCGACACGCCGCTCGCCAACAGGATCATGGATCGGAGGAGATCCTCTCCCGGGATCGGGCGGGTTCCCGACAGCACCGTGGGATCGACCACGATCACCATGCAACCGATCCCGAGCACGACTACCGAGGCCGCGATGCTGAGGCGCGGAGCACGCGCGACCAACCGGGCGACCGGACCCTCGTCCCAGACCGCGGCTGCCAGACATGCGGCGAACCCGGTCAGGGCGAGCGACCCGAGTCGGCCCACCCACATGTTCAGCGGTTGGCCGAGCATGCCTGGCGTCGTGAGGCCGTGAGCGAGCATCAGGGATCCCACGGACACACACCCGATCGCGAGGAGCACGGGAGCCGCCCGGCCATCCTTCGCCGCCGCGATCGCGGTCGCCAAGGCCAGGAGCAGCGCGCACGCCGCGATCCCGCTCACGATCACGAGGTGGAAGCGCGGCGACTCGAAGACAGGATCGAGCACCGGGATCGAGCGCCCGGCGAAGAGGACGAGGGCAGGACCGAGCAGGAGTCCGATCAGCAACAGCGTCCCCCCGCGTCCGAGCGGACTCCTCAGCGGGGAGCTCCTCTGGATGAGACTCATGCCTCGGTCCTTCGTCGGGCCATACCGTCGAGAGGCCCCGGCTCAGGGTCCTCTGCCACTACCCAGGAGGCATCGACCTCTGTCCGGAACGTCTTGAGGAAGGCCCTAGACTCCGGCGCGTGGCAGCGGCACTGCGCGTCGGTGTGCAGCTCCCGGAAGTGGAGCGCGAGGTCCGGTGGTCCGAGTACGCGTCGATGGCGCGCGCCGCCGAGGAGGTCGGCTTCGACTCGATCTGGGTCGGCGACCACTACCTCTACCGGGATGACGGCCGTCCGGAGCGAGGGCCG
>DATFGG010000105.1:0-4451 GCA_035249665.1 Actinomycetota bacterium
AGCACGAACGGCTTGAACGCCGATCCGGGTTGATGGCCGGTGGTCGCGAGGTCGAGCTTCTCCTCCTCGTAGTTCCGGCCGGAGAGGATCACCTTCACCGCGCCCGTCCGGTTGTCGATCGTGACGATCGAGACGTCGGGAGCCGGCGAGCCGGGCGGCGGACTGATCGAGACCCGCAGGGGCTTCCGTGCCTCTTCCTCGGCCCACGACTGCCAGTCGGGTTCGAGGGTGGTGTGGATCTCGAGCCCGCCCTCGTACAGCATCCGGCGGCGCGCCCTCTGGGTCTTCCCGAGCGCTTCCGTGAACTCGCCGGACCTGTTCTCGATCATCTGATCGGTCAGGTACTTCACGAAGAACGGGGGATGCCGGCGGACCAGCTTCCCGGCATCCCGCGGCAACCCCAGCGGGATCTCGCGGACGTGGGCCAGGCGCTCCTCGCTGATCCATCCGAGGGCCTCCATCCGCTTGAGGACGTCGTCGCGGCGAAGCCGCGCCACCTCGGGGTTGTCGATCGGCTCGTAGTAGTCCGGCTCACGGATCAAGCCTGCGAGCATCGCTCCCTCGGCGAGGGTGAGTTCGCGAGCGGGCTTCCGGAAGTAGAACCGCGCCGCCGTCCCGACGCCGTAGACGCCGTTCCCCATGTAGACCTGGTTGAGGTAGAGCTCGAAGATGTCCTCCTTCTCGTATTGCTGCTCCACACGGATCGCCAGGGCGAGCTCCTGGATCTTGCCCTCCACGCTCTTGTCGAAGCGGTCCTTCCCGAGGGTGAGGCCGACCAACTGCTGCGTGATCGTCGAACCGCCCTGGACCACCTCGCCCGCCCGCGCGTTCTCCACGATCGCCCGGATCAGGGACGACACGTCCAAGGCGCCGTGCTGGAAGAAGTCAGAGTCCTCGATGGCGAGGACAGCCCGCTGGGTGGCGCGCGAGATGGCGCCGAGCTCGACGATCTCCCGATTGTCGAAGTACAGCCGGGTGAGGACCGAGCCGTCGGCGGCATAGATCGTCGAGCGTTCCGGGAAGCGCGGGATCCGCGTGAAGTCGGATCCGAGCGCGTCGAGCCGGGATCGGATCTCGTTCACCCCGAGTCCCGCGGCGGCGAACGGCGGGCCGAGCACGGCGGCGGTGAGGATCGATGTGGCGACGATCACCGGGATGAGCAGGAGCGCCGCGATCGGCTTGAACGACACGCGGTCGCGGACGGGTCGGGGCGCGCGCGCTGTTCGAGGGGCGGGGCGGCCCCCCGGTGGCGGGGGTCCCGCCGGGCGGCGACCGGTGTCCACGCTCATGGGGTCCTCTCAGGATACGTCGGATCCCTCCTCGACCTGGTCGGTACGATGCGCCTCCATGCGTCCACACCCACGCCTGCCGTTCTTGCCCGTGCTCGTGGCGATCGGGCTCGCGGGCACCACGCTGGCTGGCACCACGCACGCGGGCGCCGAAGAGCGCGCCGCCACAGCGCCGCCGGCCACGCCCGTGCGCGTGATCGAGGTCCAGGGGCCGATCGACCGACCGCTCCTTGCGTTCCTCGAGGAGCGGCTCGCGGAGGCCGAGCGGGCAGGGGCGATCGTGGTGCTCCAACTGCACACGCCCGGGATGCTCGGGCAGGACGGCCTCGCGCTCGCGGACCGGGTCGCCCACCTCGAGGTGCCGGTCCTCAGCTGGGTGGGGCCGGTGCCGGCGAAGGCGAGCGGCGGGGGTTTGCTGCTCATGCTGGCGTCCTCCCTCGCAGGGGTCGCACCGGGATCGCAGACGGGTCCCCTCCGTCCGGTGGACGTCCTCCGTCCCGAGATGGGGTCCGCGGAGCTGCGGGCGCGGATCGAGGGGTGGCTCGCGCTGCGCGGTCGAACCGACGTCGATCTCGATGCGCTCGAGAGGCCGCTGGCGGCTCGCGAGGCGTTGGCCGCCAAGGCCGCCCACGCAGCGACGTACACCGTCCCGGAGTTCCTGATCGCGGTGGACGGGATGACGGTCCGGACCTCCACGGGAGGCGTCGTGCTGCGGACGCGGGTGGCGACCACGGAAGCGCAGGCCGGCGAGCGCACCGTCGACATCCGCTTCGAGGAACCGGGCTTGATCGGCCGGGTGCTGCACGCGGTCGCGACCCCTTCGATGGCGTATCTCCTGCTGGTCCTGGGTCTGGCGGCGATCGCGTTCGAGCTCACGCAGCCGGGATTCGGGTTCGCGGGGTTCAGCGGCGTCGCGCTCGCGATGCTCGCCGGGTACGGGCTCACCGTGGCCGTGCCGTCGTGGGGCGGACTGGGGCTCTTGGCCCTCGGGATCGGTCTTCTGGTCCTCGATGTACGGCTGCGGAGCCTGAGCTGGCCGACGTGGACGGGGCTGACCGCGTTCGGCGCCGGGTCGATGCTCGCGTGGCGGCACGTCGACGACTCGATCGCGATCAGCCCGTGGCTGATCGGCGGCGCGGTGCTCGCGAGCCTCCTCTACTACGGGTTCGCGCTGACCGTCGCGCTGCAGTCGCGGGACCGGATCGTCGGGACCCAGCGCGGATTGGTCGGCCTCGTGGGGGAGGCGAGAGGACGCCTGGCGCCCGACGGTCCGGTGTTCGTGAAGGGTGCGCTCTGGCGGGGCAGGACGGACGGTGACCCGATCGAGCCGGGGACGCCGATCCGGGTTCGCGGCGTCGACGGCCTCATATTGCGGGTCGCTCCGGAGCTCGCCCGGCCGATGGAAGACGCTGGCGCGTAAGGGGTCCGCCCAGTTCTTGAGAACCTGTGGCGGCGCAAGCTTCCTCCCGGAAGAGGAATCTCCATCCCCCCGTTCTTCGAACAACCAGGTGATGGCACTCGAGGAGGCGTTGGCCGGCTGGCAAGGACGCGCCGCCTGCCGCGGCGAGGACTCCTCCTTCTACTTCGCGCCGAGCTACTTCGAGAAGCGGGGGGAGAAGCTGGCGCGTGAGGCGGTCGCCAAGCGGATCTGCGCCGTCTGCCAGGTGCGCCAGGCCTGCCTCGACTACGCGCTGGAGACCCGGGAGGCGCACGGCGTCTGGGGTGGGCTGAACGAGACGGAGCGGCGGGCCATCCTGAGGCGGAAGGCGCTCGAAGCGAGCTGACGGCCGCGGGCGCCGGCCCGTCTGAGAGGATTCGGCCGATGCGTGATGCGGACATCCTCGAGCGTCTCGGGGAGTTGGGTCTGGAACTTCCCGCGCTGCCCGAGCCGGTCGCGAGCTACGTCCCCGTGAAGCGGGCCGGACCCCTGGCATTCGTTGCGGGACAGGTCGCCATGGTCGATGGCCGCCTCCTGCACCCGGGCAGGCTGGGCCAGCACGTCTCCGTCGAGATGGGGCAGGAGGCCGCCGCACGGGCGGGGCTCCAGGCCCTGTCCGCGATCCGGCTTCACCTCGGGGGGAGCTTCGATCGCCTCGTCCAGGTCCTGCAGGTCACGGTGTACGTGGCCGCGGACGCGGATTTCATCGAACATCCCACGGTCGCGAACGGAGCCAGCGACGCGCTCGTCGCGGTGCTGGGGCCGGACGGGCGTCACGCCCGTGCGGCCGTCGGGGTGGCGTCGCTCCCCCTGGGAGCCTGCGTGGAGGTCGCCGTCACCGCCGAGGTGTCGGAGGAGCCAGACGCTATGAGGAGCGGGGATACCGCAGGTCCCCCTCCCGTCGCGTGATGCCCCGCTGATCGAACCATCCGAGGAGAGGGACCGCGAACTTCCGGCTCGTTCCCAGAGCCTCCCGGAATGCGCTCACCGTGATCCCCGTCTCGCGCGCGTCGGCGACGATCGCCTCGGCGCGTTCGATCACCGTGGGCAGGAACACCAGATCGGGGGTGACGCGGACCACGTGTCCGGCTCGCGTGGCCGCGTCCACCGCGTCGCGACCGATCCCCCGTTCGGCGAGTTCCTTGATCGTCGGAGGCTGAGCCGGTTCGTCCGAGATCGCCTCGACCACGCGTCGCATCACGGGGTCGAGCTCCGGTCCGGGTCCCTCGTGCGACGGGAGCGCGACCGCCGTCGTCGTCCGCGCGAGGAGCCCGTCGTCGACGAGGCGATCGAGGATCGGATCGATCAGCCGGGGGTCGGGCGGACCCATCTCGGCCCGGAGGTGGTCGGCGAGCGCCCGGCGAGCCGCCGCCAGAGGCTCGCCCTCCTCGAGCGGGTGGGCGAGGTGGTACGAGGACACGTGCTCGACCAGGGCGGAGCCGACCCGGGCGAGCAGGCCGTCCCGGAGGAGCCAGTCCCCGGCCTCCGGGATGCCGGCGTCGGAGCCCGTGAGGACGAGGGCCTCCGAGGTGTGGACCGCGCCCCGCTCGCCGGCGAGGATCGCCGGGAGCTCGTGGCGCGCCGCCGAGGCGCGCCGGGCGAGCCGCCCTTCCGCCGATCCCGCGCGTCGCGGCGGCGCAGGATCGAGCACCCTCCCACCCCCGATCGTTTCCTGGCGGCCCGATTCCCGGAGGACGAACCGATCGGAGACGTCCAGCACGAGC
>DATFGG010000106.1:0-5032 GCA_035249665.1 Actinomycetota bacterium
GATCGCGACGTCGTGCTCGTCGGCGATCGCGTTGGCCAGCTCGGAGCCGACCCGTCCACAGCCCATGATGATCACGCGCATACGGTGCGGAAGCCTACCCCGAGGTGTACCGCACGCCCAAGAGGAGGCGGTTGGGAGGCCGTCGGTTCGCGGAGGCCGTCGGTTCCGCGGTGGTGTCCCTCTGCCGAAAAAACAGGAGGGATCGTGGACGCTCGGGCAAGAGTTCGGGCCCGCAGAGCGGGCCCGAATGATGAGGACGGATCCGGAGGTCCAACAACTGGAGGGAGCTGTCGGCCCCCGGATTTGACTCGGAGGATGGGTTCCTCTGCGCTCATCTTCGAGACAAGGGCGTGAGGGAAGCGTGAAGGATCCTACCCGAGGCGTGAAGATCCCGTGAAAGGGGCTAGCGTGTCGTGGTCGTGAGCGAGGAGCACGAGGCGGAAGGAGCCGCGAAGTTCACCCTGCGGGGAACGGTGATCGGGCTGATCACCCCCGCGATCGCCACCGCGATCGCCTTCCCCCTGGCTCCCGCCCGACCCGAGATCTCGATCGCCCTGTTCATGCTGGCGGTCGTGATCGCCGCCGTGGCGGGCGGGCTGGGGGCCGGCCTCATCGCCGGGATCCTCGCCTCGACGATCCGGCCGCTCGTCGTCGAGGACCCGCAGCTCACGTTCCGCTTCGATGACGTGGAAGACGTCGCGACGGGTGTCGTGTTCCTCTCGGTGGCGCTCATCGTGGGGCTGTTGGTCGGCCAGGCGAGCGAGGACCGGGCCCGCGCCTCCCGCCGCGAGCGAGAGGCGCGATTCCTGGGGACGCTCTCGAGCACCCTGCACACCGGCGAGATCCCGGACCGCGTGCTCGACGAGTTCGCCGAGGTCCTCCTCGAGCCGTTCGCCCTGTCGAAGGTCGAGGTGGAGGCGACCCTCGACGGGACGGAGCTCCGCGCCATCTCCGGGACCGACGGCGAGCCGTCCGCAGGGCCGCGAACGACCGTCCCGTTGTTGGCGGGGGAGGCCTCGATCGGCAGGCTCGTCGCCGAACGCCCGGACGGAGGCCGGCCGTTCTCGCGCGACGACCAGCTCCTGCTCGAGGCAGCGGCTCGCCAGGCGACCGCGGCGCTCGATCGCGCGCGCCTGGACGCTCGCGCGAGGATCGCACAGCTCGACGCCGAGACGAACCAGCTCCGCGCCGCGATGTTCTCCTCGGTCACCCACGATCTCCGCACACCCCTCGCCTCGATCAAGGCGGGCGTCACCAGCCTGCTGGACGCGGCGGTGCACCACGATCCCGAACAGGAGCGCGAGCTGCTGACGACGATCCTCGAGGAGACCGACCGGCTGAATCGGCTCGTCGGCAACCTGCTCGACCTCGCGCGGATCCGGGCCGGCGCCCTCACGCCCACACGCCAGCAGGCCGCGATGGATGAGATCGTCGAGGTCGTCCTGGCGCGGATGCGACCCCGGCTCGTCCGTCACACGGTCGCCGCCGACCTCCCGTCCGATCTCCCCGACGTCTCCGTCGACCCGGTCCAGCTCGACCAGGTGCTCACGAACCTCCTGGAGAACGCGGGCCGGCACGCTCCGGAGGGGAGCGAGATCCGGGTCAGCGTCCAGTGGATCCGAGATGCCGTCCAGGTCCGGATCGCGGATCAGGGGCCGGGGATCCCGATGGACGAACACGAACGGGTCTTCGAAGCGTTCTATCGTGGATCGTCGAGCCCGGAGACACCGGGCAGCGGTCTGGGACTCGCGATCTCGAAGGCGGTCGTGGTGGCGCACGGTGGTCGGATCTGGATCGAGAGCGGGCCGGATGGCGGCTGCGTCGTGGCGTTCGAGATCCCGGGCGAGGAGGTGGCTCCGTGAACCGGGTGCTGGTCGTCGACGACGAGCCGCAGATCCGCCGTGCCCTGCGGACCAGCCTCGAAGCGCATGGGTACGAGGTGCAGACCGTGGGCACCGGCGAGGAGGCGGTGATCGGGGCGGCCGAGAGCGCCCCCGAGCTGATGCTGCTGGACCTCGGTCTCCCGGACCTCGATGGGACCGAGGTGATCCGTCGCGTTCGCGGGTTCACGGAGCTCCCGATCATCGTGCTGTCGGTCCGCGACGCGCAGCAGGACAAGGTCGCGGCGCTCGACGCCGGGGCCGACGACTACGTGACGAAGCCGTTCGCGATGGAGGAGTTGCTCGCGCGGGCGCGTGCGGCGATGCGGCGGGCGCAACCGGGTGAGCCACCGGCGCCGACGATGCGGTTCGGCAGGCTCGAGATGGACCTCGGCCGGCGCCTCGTGGTCCTGGACGGCGAGACGCTGCGCCTGACGCCGACCGAGTACCAACTGCTCGAGGCGTTCGCGACGCATCCCGGCAAGCTCCTCACGCATCAGTGGCTCCTCCGGAAGGTATGGGGGCAGGGCTACGGGACGGAGACGACGTACCTCCGGACCTACGTGCGCGCCCTCCGCAAGAAGCTCGGCGACGACGCGCAGGCGCCACAGCTGATCGTGACCGAGCCGGGCGTCGGCTACCGCTGGATCGCGGAAAGCACGGACGCCGAGTCGTAGCATCCTCCGATGGCCACGCGCACCGAGGGCTCGGGGGTCGGCGGCGCCCTGAAACGCCTCCTCGTGGGACGGGCGCTCTCGACGTCGTCCCAGGAGCACCAGTTGTTGCCCAAGTTCTTGGCCCTGCCCGTCTTCGCCTCCGATCAGCTCTCCTCGGTCGCGTACGCGACCGAGGAGATGATGCTGGTGCTCGCCTTGGCCGGCGCGTCCGCGCTCGGACTGCTGTCGCCGCTCGGGCTGGGGGTCGCTGCGCTGCTCGTCGTCGTGATCGTCTCCTACCGGCAGACCGTCTATGCCTACCCGCGCGGAGGCGGCTCCTACATCGTTGCGAAGGAGAACCTCGGCACCGTCCCCGGCCTGACCGCTGCCGGCGCCATCCTCAGTTCCTACATCCTCACCGTGTCGGTGAGCGTCACCGCCGGTGCGATCGCGGTGACGTCCGCGGCGCCCGGTCTGGCCGATCACAAGGTTGGTCTCGCGACGTTCTTCGTCTTCCTGATCACCGTCGCGAACCTGCGCGGAGCGAAGGAAGCGGGAAAGCTGTTCGCCATCCCGACGTACGGGTTCGTCCTGATGGTCGGGATCACGCTCGGCTGGGGACTCTTCAAGTGCTCTACGGGTGGATGCCCGCAGGCGGCGACCGCGACCCTGCCGCTCGAGGCCGAGGCGAGCCTTTCCCTGTTCCTCGTGCTCCGCGCGTTCTCCTCCGGGGCTACGGCGCTCACCGGTGTCGAAGCGATCGCGGACGGCGTCCAGGCGTTCCGCCGGCCGCAGGCGAAGAACGCCGCGTCGACGCTCATGCTGATGGGCGGGATGAGCATCCCCATGTTCCTCGGCATCACCATCTTCGCCGGGTTGCTGAACGTCCGCGTGAATCACGACCTCGCGTCCTCGAAGTCCGTCCTCGCGCAGATCGGGGACACGATCTACGCGGGCGGGGCGATGTTCATCGTCCTCCAGGTTTTCACGGCGGCGATCCTGATCCTGGCGGCGAACACGGCGTACCAAGACTTCCCACGGCTGTCGTCGATCCTCGCTCGCGACCGGTTCATGCCCTCGCAGTTCCGCAACCGCGGCGATCGGCTCGTCTTCTCGAACGGGATCATCGTTCTCTCACTGCTCGCCGCCGCGCTCGTCTGGGCGTTCAACGCGAACCTCTCCGCGCTCATCCAGCTGTACGTGGTCGGCGTCTTCATCGCCTTGACGCTCTCGCAAGGCGGGATGGTGCGACGCCAATTCACCCGGCGAGACCACGGATGGCAGAGGCGTGCGATCACGAACGGGGTCGGAGCGGCCACCACCGGCCTCGTCTTGGCGATCGTCGCGATCACCCGGTTCTGGTTGGGAGCCTGGATGGTGATCGTGGCGATCCCGTTCATCATCGCGTTCTTCCTCGGGGTCAACCGGCACTACCGGCGGATCGGGCAGATCCTCGCCGCAGGCCGGCTCACGGGGGACGCCACGGCGACCAATTCCTTCGTGCTCCTCGTCGGTGACTTCGGACCGGCGACCATCGACGCGGTCTCCTACCTGTTCACGATCCGGTGCCGGGGGCTCACGGCGCTCTGGGTTGGGCGCGAGGAAGACTTCGCGGACGCCCGCGAGACATGGCGACGCGTCGCCCCGCGATTCGAAGAGCTCGCCCTGCTGCCTGGCGGTGAGGAGCATCCGGTCCGCGCGCTGCTCCGCTATCTCAAACACCATGGTTCGGCGACAGACTTCATCACCGTCGTGATCCCGGAAGTGGTGACGTCTGGCTCCCTCCTCCAGCTCGTCACCCACCGGTCCGCGTTCCTGTTGAAGACCTCGCTCTTGTTCCAGCCGAAGATCGTGGTGACCAACGTGCCGCTCGTTCCCGGTGAACCGCACGGAGCGGAAGGGGCGCGCCCCATCGAGCGTCCGCGCAGCGAGGTGATCGTGCCGGTCTCGAGCGTGCAGGACGCCACGGTGCGCGCGGTGGTCTACGCGAACTCTCTCCAGCCGTCCTCGATAGAAGCGATCCACATGGCCACCGATCCGGAGGAGATCCCGAGCGTGGTGGAGGCCTGGCACGAACGGCGCATGGACGTCCCACTCGTCCTCGTGGAGGCGCCCTTCCGTGACCTCGGCCCGCCCTTCCTCGAGGAGATCCGGAGCCGCACGGCTCGGGGTGACACCGTCGTCACGGTGGTGCTCCCCGAGCTCGTGCCGGAGCACTGGTGGCAGACGTTGTTGCACAATCAATCGGCGCTGTTCTTCAAGCGGATCCTCCTCTTCGAGCCGCACGTGGTCGTCACGAGCGTCCCCTTCCACCTGTCGGCACCCGAGTCCCTTCGGGGCGCGGCGGAAGGCGGCGGAGCGCCCACCGGCCCCGCGGTACGCTAGCCGCGTGAACATCCGGCCCGCCACCAAGGACGACGCCGAGTTCCTCCGCACGATGCTGTACGAGGCCGCGCGGTGGAACCCCGACTGGCCGCGGGAAAGCATCGAGGAGTT
>DATFGG010000107.1:0-3006 GCA_035249665.1 Actinomycetota bacterium
GTGCCGCTTGACCGAACGGATCGTCCGATCCGGGTTCGTGATGGCCTGTCGCTTCGCGACCTCGCCGACGAGGATCTCGCCGGTCTTGGAGAACCCCACCACCGACGGGGTCGTCCGTGACCCCTCCGCGTTGGGAACCACCACCGGCTCCCCACCTTCGAGTACCGCGACGACCGAATTGGTCGTGCCCAGATCGACTCCCACCGCTCGTGCCATCGGGCGATCCCTCCTTGTGTGTTGCTCCCGAGTCCGCAGGACCCGCGTTCGGATACCTCAACGATAGAACCTAAGTGTGGTATTGGCAACTTTTCTTCTTCGCCACTGAGAGGGCTTGCGTAGCTGGCCATGGAAGGGTCCGATCGATCGAGGGGCTTCCGGCGGAAGTCCCTTTCCGCCACCTGCTCCCGGGCGTTCAAGCCCAACGCCTTTTCGTCCGATGGATGGACTAGACCCAACGGACCGGACCGCCCGGCACCTCCATCGAAAGGATGAGAGTGGCTACTTCGAGCACGACGTTGCGCACCCGACGGGGCGTGCATCCGACCGTGGCCCATACGGTCGATGCGCTGCTGTTGCAGGAGCGCACGGCTTGGGCGATCCACATCCATGACGGCCTCACCCAGTCCGTCACGAGCGCGATCCTCGAGCTCCAGGGCCTGCAGCACAGGATCCGCACGGAACCGGAGCTCGTGTGCGCGACCTTGAAAGAGATCGAGGATGCGATCCGGAACGACCTGAAGCAGATCCGCCAGATCCTGTTCGAGCTCGACGGCGGAACACCCCACCGCGAGCCCCCGCTCGCGACGTTCGTGAGCGACCTCGTGGAGCGCTGGCACCTGTCCGCGCGAGTCTCGATCGAGGGAGAGGTAGAGCGGATCCCGGACGTGACACTGGAGACCGCGAACGCGATCGTCGCCGAGGCCCTGGCCAACGCGGCGAAGCACTCGGGGGCTCCTGAGGTATCGGTCCGCATCATCGCGGGACTCGAGGGGCTCCGGATCGAGGTGGAAGACCGCGGCAGCGGCATCGTCCCTCCCGCGGACGACGAGATGCACTTCGGCCTGCGCTTGCTGCGCGGCCGAGCAGAACGGATCGGCGGCACCATCGAGATCGATTCGAAGCCCGGAAGCGGCACCCGCGTGGTCGCCGTGCTCCCCGTCGGACGGCGAGGTGATGAAGGATGATGAAGATCCTGATCGTGGACGATCACGCGTTGGTGCGTCGTGGTCTGCATTACGTGGTCAAGGAAGGATTCCCGGACGCGGAGGTCACCGAGGCGGAGAGCGCCGCGGCGGCCCTCGAGCACATCCACAACGGCAAGGAGATCGACCTCGCGTTGGTCGACGTACGGATGCCGGACCTGGACGGGCTGGAGCTGCTCCGTTCCCTCAAGACCGATCGTCCCGACATGCCCGTGGTCATGCTCTCGACGTACGACAACGCGCCGTACGTGAAGCGCGCGCTCGCCGACGGAGCCTCCGGCTACCTCCTGAAGGACGCCACGCCAGAAGACCTCTCGCAGGCGATCAACGTGGCGCTCTCGGGCAGTGGGAACGTCCTGTCACCGCGGGTGATCCAGAATCTCTTCGAGGAGCACGAGTCCGCGGGGCGCGACCAGCACGGACGCCGCGGCGAGTTCAACCTCACGCAGCGCGAGCACGACATCCTCGAGCTCCTCGCCGAGGGGCAGGCCAACCGCGAGATCGCGGGACGCCTCTACCTGTCGGAGAAGACCGTCAAGGCCCACCTCGCCGCGATCTTCCGCAAGCTCGGCGTCACCAATCGGACACAGGCCGCGATGATGGCCGTCCAGATGGGTGTCGGCCCGATCCCGGGGGCGCTCGTCCACGAGTAGCCGGATCGGTCCTGCCTGTCAGGCGCGGAAGTCTTCGAAGAACCGACTCGCCGTGGGGCCTCGCTGGCCCTGGTACTTGCTGCCCGCGCCCCCGTAGGGGGTCTCTGCCTCCGTGGTCAGGCGGAAGAACGAGATCTGTCCGATCTTCATCCCCGGGTAGAGGGTGATGGGCAGGTTCGCGACGTTCGAGAGCTCGAGCGTCAAGTAGCCGTCCCACCCCGGGTCCACGTACCCGGCCGTCGAATGGATCAACAGGCCCAGTCGGCCGAGCGAGGACTTCCCCTCGAGGCGCGCCACGAGGTCGTTCGGGAGCGCCACGCGCTCGAGCGTCGATCCCAAGACGAACTCGCCCGGATGGAGGATGAACGGCTCGTCGGGCTTGGTCTCGATCAGCTCGGTCAGGTCGGGCTGTTCCTGCTTCACGTCGATGTACGGGTAGCGGTTGTTCGCGAACACCCGGAACTCGGCGTCGACGTGGAGGTCCACCGACGAGGGTTGCACGCTCGCCGGGTCGAACGGATCGATCACGATGCGGCCGGCATCGATCTCCTCCTTGATCGTGCGGTCGGACAGGATCATCGGCGCGGATGCTACTAGGCGCCGAGATCGGAGTTGGAGACCGCGATCCAGCGTTCGAGTGTCGCCCCGGCCCTCCCCTCGTCGATCGACGAGGAGGCGAGCTCGATCCCCTCGTCGAGATCGGAGGCGGCGCCTGCGACCTCGAGGGCGGCGCCCGCATTCAGGAGGACGACGTCGCGACCGGGACCGTGCTCGCCGCCGAGCACGGCGCGGGCGATGCGCGCGGACTCCCGCGCGTCGCCGCCGTGAAGATCCTCGCGGGACACTCGCGCGATGTCGTGATCGGCGGGATCCAGACGACTCTCGGCGACCTCCCCGCTCCGCACGTCGAGCACGAGCGACGGCCCCGTGGTGGTGAGCTCGTCGATGCCGTCCTCGCCTCGGAACAGCTTCGCGCGGGTTCCGCGGCGGGCGAGCACCTCGGCCATCAAGGGGAGCATCCGCTCGTCCGAGACGCCGACGATCTGCACCGCCGGGCGGGCCGGATTCGTGAGCGGTCCGAGGAAGTTGAAGGACGTGGGCACCCGGAGCTCGCGGCGCACCGGCGCCGCGTGCCCCCACGCGGGATGGAA
>DATFGG010000108.1:0-3357 GCA_035249665.1 Actinomycetota bacterium
GGAGCTGGACGGTCGAGCGCCACCACTGCTCGCGGACGTTGCGCTTGATCTCGGTGCCGAGCGGGCCGTAGTCCCAGGACGAGCGAAGCCCGCCGTAGATCTCCGAGGACTGGAACGCGATCCCCCGCCGTTTGGCGAGGGTGGTGACGGCCTCCATGAGGTCGGCCATGAGGTGGACTCCTTTCCCGGTCGCTGGCTGCGGCCGCCGGCGTGCCGCTCATGCTACGGGGTCAACCGTGCTAGGCGCCGTCCCGATACCTTGGGCATGCCCGTCGGACCGGTCTGCCGATCGTGCGGTGCCCCGCTCCCACCGGAGATCCGATGGTGCACGACCTGCTACACGCCGGTGACGCTGTATGCGCCCCGCGATCCGCTCCACGAGCCGGGTGGCTTCGTTGGCGTTCCGATGCGGACGCCGAGGACCTCCCGATGGCGGTCGGGACCGACGTCGTTCGGCCCGGTCGGCCGGATCGTGTGCACCCTCGCAGTCGCGGCGCTCTTCCCCTGGTGGGGACTCGGCGGGTTCAACCCCTTCTTCTTCTGGGCGCTGATGGGATGGGTGCTGGCGGCGGTGTTCGTGCTCCGGAGCATCTGGAAACCGGAGCGGATCGTAGACCCGACGCCGACCAGGATCGAGCGGCTCCGTGCCCGCCATCCCGTGCTGGGAGCGGAGCTCCGCCTCCGCGGGGGGGTTGGCCTGGTCGTGTTGATCCTCTCCGTGTGTGTGGCGGCCACCGCCTGGCTCTCGCTCGACGACGTGTCCCGCTACGTGTGGGCCGTCGTCGCCATCGTCGCGGGGCTCGGCTTCTTCCTCGCGAGCTGGAACGACCTGTAGGACCTACGACTTGGGCGGGCCGCCGGGCTGTTCCCCGGGCGGACCCTCGTGCGGTTGCAGGCGCTCGCCACCCGGTTTCTTGCGGGCCGCCGTTCGGGCCAGGGCCGCGCGGACCGCGCCCTGATCGACCTCGGTCGCGTCGTGGTGCTGCCGGTCGCTCTCGGTGAGGCGGATGAACATCTCGAGAGCGGCCTCGTGCGCCTCGGCGTCGGCGAGCTCGGGATCGGCCGCGGTTGGCGCGGTTGGCGGGCTCGCCGGGCTCGCCGGGGTTGTCGCCATCGTGGCCACGCGGCGCTCGGGCACCGGGGTGGGCTCCGGCACCACGATCGGGTCCGATGCGGCCGTCGGCCGGGTCTTCATCGGCTCCCGCTTCGGCGGCTCCTGCTTCGCCGGCTTCTGCGGCTTCGGTTTGCGCACGCGCTTCTGCTTGTCGGCCGGCCCTCTCGGAGCGCTCGACGTCTCAGGCGGCGGCTTCTGATCCCGGGAGGCGCGGGCGAGCGGACCGGCGGGCGCAGCGGTCAAGGCGTCTTCCGACCGTGTCTTCACGACGTCGGACTCGGGGACCTGGACGACGGCTGGTTTCGGCGGGGCCTCGGCCACAGGTGCCGGCGGCGAGACGGCCCCGGTGGAACCGGCTGCCTTCGAAAGGGCCTGCTGCATGCGAGCCTCCAGCCGGCGGCGCGCCTCCTCGGACTCCTCGAGCTTCTGTTGGAGTCGGCCGACGCGTTCCGAGGCGAGACGATAGACCTCCTGGACGGCGTGCAGCCGGTCGTCGTCGATCAAGGAGAACCCAGCGGGCACGGAGGACGAGGCGAACGGCACGCCCGTGTTGATCGGCTCGATCGGGTCGCGGAGCGAGAGGCCGGTCAGGACGAGGAACAGGAGCAGCATCGCGCCGGCGAGGATCTTGTAGTACATCCACTCGGTCCGCACGGCGGCGAGGGTGCCCTCGTCGGTCTGATCGATCTCGGCGATCGCGCCGGCCTGGATCGGCACGTAGGTCCGGACGAGGCTGCGCTCCGGGTCGTCCTCCCCACCGGTGTCGGAGATGCCCGAGCGGGTGAGCACACCCTCCCGCGCGACCCGTCGGAGGAGTTGATCGTTCAACCCGGCGTTGGATCCGGGAGTGTCGGCCTGATCGGTCGAGAACAGGAGCGGCCCGTCGGCCGACCAGATGCGGACGCGCGTCAGCCGTTCGTCGGCGAGGATCGTGCGCTCGACGGCCGCCTCGAGCGACACCGCCGACTGACCGGTGATGGGGCCGTCGAGATCGGAGCCCGCGAGCCTCGGGGTGAGCTCCCCCTCCACGTACCGGACGGCTCGGCCCTGCGCGTTCGCGCGCTCCCGTTCGAGGGCGTCGCTCCCGTACATGATCGCGAACGCGAGACCACCGATGGCCGCAAGGGCCATCACGGCCCATACGTACTTGCTGGCGCCGTCTCTGGTGAACCGAGCGATCACGCTCATCCGCCCCTCCTCGCCGGTGCGCCACTCGCCACCGGAAGCACGCTTCCGTGCTCTCGAGGCACGATACAGCGCCGAGCATCCGGTTCGGAACGGCCGAACGACCACGTAGGGCTAGGTCGAATGGCTGACCGGATGGACCGATCGGCGGAAGGGGTCACTCAGGGTTCGTCGCCGACGCCTCCGAAGCGCCGTGAGCGCTTCTGGAAGTCACGGATCGCCTCGTAGAGGATCTCGCGGTCGAAGTCCGGCCAGAACACCGGCGTGAACCAGAGCTCGGAATAGGCGACCTCCCACAGGAGGAAGTTCGAGATCCGTTGCTCCCCGCTCGTGCGGATCAGCAGATCGGGGGGCGGCGTGTCGGAAGCGTAGAGGCGCTCCGCGATCGTGGTTTCGCTGATGCCCTCGGGGCGAAGCGTCCCTGCGCGGACCTCGCGAGCGATGTCCTTCACTGCGTCCACGATCTCGGCTCGGCCCCCGTAGTTGAACGCGATCGACAGGGTGGTCCCGGTGTTGGCGGCGGTCATCTCCTCCGCGGCCCGTATCTCCTTCAGGACGGAGCGGGGGATACGCCAGTTGCGCCGTCCGATGAACCGGATCCGGACGTTCATCTCGTGGAGCGCGTCCCGCCGGCGGCGGAGCATGGTGCGGTTGAAGTTCATCAGGTAGCGGACCTCCCCCGGGGGGCGGCGCCAGTTCTCGGTCGAGAACGCGAACACGGTGAGCCAGCGGACGCCCAGCGCGACGGCTCCCTGGATCGTGTCCCACAGGGCGTCCTCGCCTGCGCCGTGGCCCTCGGTTCTGGGCAGTCCGCGTTGCTCGGCCCACCGACCGTTCCCGTCCATCACGATCCCGACGTGCGCCGGGATCCGGTCGAGATCGAGGTCCTGGAGGTAGCTGCTCACGTCGCCGTCCGCACGAGCATCGGGACGGACTTCATCCGCCGCTCCAGGTGGTACTCGGCGAAGCCGAACAGGAGGCCGCGCGCTTCCTTCCTCGTGCGCGAGTCCGGCGCGGTGGTCTGACCCGCATCCGCGAGGTCCGCGAGCGCCAGCGCC
>DATFGG010000109.1:0-9337 GCA_035249665.1 Actinomycetota bacterium
CACGAGGTTCATCGAGACGGTGACGCACCCTCGTTCCGGCACCGCGAAGCCGATCGCACGAACGGCGGGAAGGCCCCCTCCGGACTCGCGGACCTCCCGGGCGATCTCCTTCGCCGCACCCTCATCTGTCCCGCGCAGGTAGGTGTTGAAGGCGACCAGCGGTTTCCGTGCCCCAACGGCGGTCGCACCCGCGCGCCCGAGCTCGTGGGGACCGAAGTCGGGGAGCCGATCGCCCGCCGCGACGGCCGCCCGGAGTCCCTCGAACTCGCCCTTCCGCACGTCGGCGAGCGAGCGACGCTCCGAGGCGACCGCGGCCTCGCCGTAGAGGTACACGGGGAGGGAGAACGATTCGGCCAGCTCCCGAGCGACCGAGCGGGCGAGCGCGACACACTCCTCCATCTCGACACCTCGGACCGGCATGAAGGGCACGACGTCGACCGCGCCCATCCGAGGATGCCCGCCGCGATGCTCGAACATGTCGATCCGCTCGATCGCGACCCCGGCTCCCGCCACCGCCGCCCGCCGAACGGCGTCGGCCGATCCGAGGACGGTCGTGTCGAGGCGATGGTGATCCGGATCCGCCTCCGCGAACACGACGCGCGCGCCGTCCACGGCGAGCGCCTCGACGATCGCATCGATCACGTCGCGTCGCCGGCCCTCGCTGAAGTTCGGCACCACGCCGACGATCGCGTCCATCCGGCGAGCCTACGGGAGCGCCGGGAGGTCAGCCCCTCGGCCGTCGCTTCTCGGGATCGACGACGGCGAGCACGTCGACGGTCGCGCCGATCGTGCCGTCACCGAGGGCGACCTCGACGGCCGTGCCGTCGGCCGCGACGTCCGACCGGAGGATCGCCAGGCCGATCGGCCCGAAGGTGGGACTGGTGGCCGGCGAGGTCAGCACGCCGACCTCCGCGCCGTCCTTCGTGACGGTCGCTCCGTACTCGGGAAGCTCCTGCCCCTCGAGCCGGAGCGTCTTGAACCGGTTCGGCGGCGCCGCCGCGACCTCCCGCAACGGCTCCTTCCCCATGAACGAACCCTCGCCGTCGAGGGCGACGAGCCGGTCGAGCCCGAGGTCGTAGGGCGTGCGCTGATGGGCCTCGTAGTCGTAGTCGGTCACGATCATCCCGGCTTCGATCCGGATCGGTTCGACGACGTCCACCCCGTAGGGGACGGCGCCGATGCCTTCGATGGCCGTCCACAGGTCCTCGGCGTGCTCGGGCTTCGTGAACAGCTCGTAGCCGAGCTCACCCGAGAAGCCGGTGCGCGACAGCCAGACGGGCACGCCGCCGACCGCCACGGGCTCTGGCAGGAACCGGAAGTACCCGATGCTCCCAAGGTCCGCGTCCGTGATCGGCTGGAGGGCGTCACGCGAGCGGGGACCCTGGACCTGGAGGTGTGGCAGGTCGGGGGCGATGTAGTCGACGGCGACGTCGAGCCCCTTCGTGGCATCGGCGAAGTACGCCTCGTGGTCCAACCCGTTCGTGCAGACCCAGAGATGATCGTCCGCGTGTTTGAACACCGTGCCGTCATCGACGAGCAGGCCGTCCTCGTCGAGGAACGCCCCGTAGCGCACCTGTCCGGTGTGCATCCCGACGATGTCGTTCGAGTGGACCCGCTGCGCGGCCTCCACGGCGTCGGGGCCGCGGAAGTCCCACTTGTTGAGCGGGGACACGTCCCAGACGCCCACCCCGTTCCGGATGGCTTCGTACTCGGCCTTCGGATCGCCGAAGCCCGTCACCCAGAACCAACCGGCCTCCTCCATGAACCCGGCCGCCGTCTTCGCCATGATCTCGTGGAACGCCGTCTTCCTGCTCGTCTCATCCATGCGCCCCTCTTATCACGAGATTGAACGGCTGTTCAAGTCCGGTCGGATCGTCTCCTCCTCCGTCACGATCGCCTGGACGGAGAGATCGAACCTCCCGCCCGGGAGTGGGCCCTCGATCACCTGCAGACCGAACGCGATGCCGACCCGGAACGCCGGGAGGCCTCGGAGGAACCGGTCGTAGTAGCCGCCCCCGTAGCCAACGCGGCCCCCGAGCCGATCGAACGCGACGCCGGGAACCCCCACCACGTCGAGCGACGCCGGCTCGAGAGCGTTCGGCCCGATCGGCTCGAGGGCACCGAAGGACGCCGTGCGCACGGGATCGCCAGGGGTGTACGCGACCGGGACGAGCTCCCCCGCCTCGATCCGGGGGAGCGCCACGACGATCCCTCGCTCGCGGAGCCGTCCGATCAACGGCGCCGTCGGAACCTCGGATCCGAACGACGAGAACAGCATCACCGCTCGAACGTGGCGGACCTCGGGAAGCTCCACGACGCGCTGGGCGATCCGCTCCCCCCGCTCGGCGCGCACGGCCGGCGGCAGGGCGTCGCGTTCCTCGAGCACCGTCCGCCGGATCTGTCGCTTCGCGCGCTTCAGCGCTCCGCTGTTCAATCGCCGAACGCCTCGGCGATGACCTCGATCCGGTCCGGGCCGCCGACGGGAAGCACGACCATCCACGAGCAGTCCATCTCCCGCAATCGGTCGGCGAACGCACGGAAGGTCGGGCCATCACCCTGCCAGACATCCATGGACAACCCCCTGGCGTTGCGCTCGGCTCGGAGGCGTTCGAGGTCGGCGGCATCCCTGCCGACGAGGGCGATCCCACCCCATGTCGGAGACACCGTCCGGCCGTCCGCCACGCGGCGGAGGTCGCGCACGGCCCCCGCGAATCGATCGGCGTCCATCGCCCAACCGTTCCAGGCGTCGGCGGATCGGGCCGCGGTCGCGATGACCTCGTCCGAGCGCCCCCCGACCCAGAGCTCCGGGTGCCCCGGCGGGAGCAACGGCCCCGCGATCGCGGGGACATGGGCGCCACCCTCCCACGACGCTCCGGCGAAAAGGGCGCGGAGCGCGCCGACCGTCTCTCCCAGGAGCGCCACCCGTCGTGCGGCGGGGGCGAACGGGATCCCGAACGCTTCGTGCTCCGCCTTCGAGACGGAGTCGCCGGCCCCGAGACCGAGGATCGCCCGACCCCCGCTCATCTCATCGAGCGCCGCACCTTGTTTCGCGAGCGTCGCGACGGGCCGGAGGGAGGCTCGCGACACGAGCGTTCCGACATGCAGCTCGGGGTGGCGGGCCGCCACCGCGGCGAGGATCGCGAAGGGCTCGAGCGCGGGCCGGCCGGGCTCCCCGGGCGGGAAAAGGTGATCGGGCGCGAACACCCCCTCGTAGCCGGCGCGGGCCGCTCGCGCCGCCGCGGCGAGCGGGCGTTGGGCGTCGTCCGTGAACATCGGGACGCTGAGTCCCAGCCTCATCCGGGGACGCTCCCGAGCGCCAGAAGGCCGGCGCCGATCGCGCCCGCGTCGTTCCCGAGCGCCGCCGCCACGATCGGAACCTCCGGCCGGACGTCGGCACCTTCGAGGGAGTCGAGGAACGCGGCGCGGAGCGGCGCGAGGAGCAGCTCGCCGGCCTCGCTCGCCCCTCCTCCGATCACGACGATCTCGGGATCGAGGACGTTCACGAGACCCGCCACCCCCTCGCCGAGCCGTCGGCCCACCTCCGCGAGGATCGCGGCGGCGACACCGTCGCCACCGCGTGCCGCCTGGCTCACGATCTCCCCTGTCACGCGACGGGGGTCGCCATCGACGAACCTCCCGATCGCGCTCTCCGGGTCGTCGGCCACCGTGCGAGCGCCGGCCCGCGCGATCGCCAGACCGCTCGCCACCTGCTCCCAGCATCCGCGGTTCCCGCAGCCGCAGACCGGACCGCCCGGCTCGACGATCACGTGCCCGATCTCACCCGCGAGTCCGTAGGCTCCCCGGACGACCCGGCCGCCCATGACGAGCCCGCCACCGATGCCCGTCCCCACGCCCACGAACAGGGAGTCGTCGTAGTCGCGCGAGGCGCCGAGGGACCGTTCGGCCCAGGCGGCCGCCGTCGCGTCGTTGTCCACGTTCACGGGCAGGGAGAACGCGGCGTGCAGGTGGGCCTCGAGCGGCAGGTTGCGCCAGACGAGGTTGGGGGTCGTCAGGAGGACGCCCGTGCGGGCGTCGACGAGACCCGCCATGCCGATCCCGATGGTCACCACGTCGTCGTCGATCACCGACGCGATCGCTGCTTCGATCGCCGGGAGCGCGGCATCCTGATCGGAGGCCGGGGTTGCGACCACGGTGGAGGCTTCGATCGACCCCTCGACCGTCATCCGGAGGGCGGCGATCTTCGTGCCGCCGACGTCGACGCCGACCGCGCTGCGGTCGCTCACTCGATGTCGATACGCGTGAGCGTCGGCGCGGCGTCGGCGCCGGCCTCGTCGGCGCGCGCCCCGAGCACCGCCGTCATCGCGAGCAGGAACTCGCGGCCGGCGTTCAGGAGGTGCTCGATCGCCTCGGGCTTCAGCGGTTGGACGGCGGTGACTGCCAGACAGATCGGGCAGAACCCCACCGTGCAGACCTGATCGCCGGAAGCGTGCGTCTCCGGCTCGGAGCCCGTCGACCCTCGTGCCCGGCTCCGCTTCGGGGTCTCGGCCATGGTCAGCTCCTTTCGACCGGACGGGGCTCCCGCCCGAACAGGATCTCGAGATGATCGCCCGCGAAGTTCGCCTCGCGGACCGACATCCGCTTGAGCGACTGCGGCAGGATCAGGTTCCGCTTGTACGCGCCCACGCGGATGAACAGCTCGTCCCCCCGCCGATGGATGTCCATGTCCTCGCGGGATGCGAACGGGAGCCGCATCACCAGGACGTAGCCGGTCCCGCGTTTCCGCACGCGGATGGGATCGTCCCGGTACAGGATGTCGGCGGCGTCCAGTTCCCCATAGATCTCGGTGGCCATCTCCTCGAGCAGCCCGACGCCGATCATCTCCCGGTCGAAGAGGCGCGACGTGAGGATCGGCACGGGCTCGAAGGACTCGTGGACGGTGGCGAGGTGCTCGGCCTGGATGTCTTTCCACTTGCCGAAGTACGGATCGGTCACATCGGGCGGGAGGACGCGGTTCACGACCACCGCATCCACGCGATAGCCGAACAGGCCCAGGTACGTGTAGGTGCGCCGCGCTTCGGCGATGACCATCTTCTCCAGGTTGACCACCAGGCGGACCGACGACGTGACCTCGTCGGTGAGGATCTTCTTCACCGCGTCGAGGTTGCGGTGGAGCCGCTCCACGGCATCGAAGACGCGGTCGCCTGCGATCGGCAGGGACGTCACCCGCGACACGAGCGGGCGAACCGTCTTCACGATCCTCCGCTCCACCGGGAAGATCCGCTCGATGTACCACTGCATCACGTCGGGGAGGGAGAGCAACCGGAGCGTCTCGGCCGTGGGCGCGCAGTCCACGATCAACACGTCGTACGCTCCGCTCTCGACGTGCGTCTTGACGTCGATCAGGGCGAAGATCTCGTCAAGGCCGGGGAGCACGGTCAACTCCTCCGCCTGGATCGTTTCCGTCCCGGCCCAGTTCATCAGCTGGATCATGTAGTCCTGGATCTCTCGCCAGTTGTCCTCGAGTCGCTCCTGAGCATCGATCTGCTGCGCCCAGAGCCGCTCGGCGATCTGCGTGGGGTGCGACCCGATCTCCTCGTCGAAGGAGTCACCGAGGGAATGGGCGGGGTCGGTGGACATCACCAGCGTCCGCAGACCGGCATCGGCCGCGCGGACCGCGGTGGCGGCGGCGACGGTCGTCTTGCCGACACCGCCCTTCCCGGTGAACAGGAGGACGCGCATCCTCAGCCCATCTCCACTCGCCGCTTGAGTCGCTCCAACGCGTTCTCGATGACCCGCTTGGCGCCCTCCGTCCGAACGAACCCGGGAACGAGGATGCCGATCTCGACCGCGAGCCGGTATGTCACCTTGGTCTCGGAATCGGAGATCTCGTTCAGGAGATATTCACCGCGGATGTCGCGGATCGCGCCGCGGGCCTCCTTCGTCGTCCAGGACAGACCGGTGTCGCCGGGGGCGTAGCGGTAGGACAGGGTGTAGGTGGCTTTGCCCAGCACCGGCACGTCCACCTCGAACGCGACCTCTCGTGCCCGGCCACCCTCGCCGCGTTCACGGATCTGCGCGGTACGGACCTCCGCCCACTCCGGGTAGGCCTCGTAGTCCTCGAGGACCTCCATCACGTCCTCCAGGGGCGCATCGATGACGATCGATCCCTCCGCGTGCTCCATATGCCTCGATTCCTATCGGCGGCCGGAATCCTAGCGGGGGCCACGGATCTGAGCCTGGGGGGTTCTCAGCGGCTGTTGACCGAAACGACCGACACCGCCAGGAGGGACACGGTGAGCATGATGAGGGCGACGGTCGCCCACAGGAGCGCGCGCGACGAGACGAACGGCGACCCACCGCCGGCGATCCGATACGCCTCGGCGGCCGACCCGAGGTAGAGCACCATCGCGGAGCCGAGCAGGAGAACGACCACGCCGAAGACCGGCGGGCTCGACACCCCCGACAGCACGATCACGAACGCCAGTCCGAACGAGAGGACGAACAACGTGCCGCGGGCGATGCCGTCGGGCGCCCGGCCCACCTTCGCGTGTCCGACCCCGGGGAACGTCAGCGACCACAAGAAGGCGTCGCGAGGCGAAACGGTCGGTGCCACCCGTTCCTCCCGCAGGAGCTGACCGAAGGAGGTGCCGCAGACACTGCAGAGATCGAGGGCGATGTCGTTCTGCGCCCCGCACGTCGGACACGGCCACGTGAGCGTCGCCGCCTCCTCGCGCTCCCCCGGCCCCCCTTCCTCCGTTCCTTCCTGAGGTCGTGCGACCACGGGAACGACGGCCGTGGCCGGCTCCGGGGTCGGGGCCCGTAGGGAGGTGAAGCATTGTCCGCACCATTCGGCATCCGCGCTCACGAGGGCGTTGCAGTTCGGACAGCGATGATCCTCCACAGGGCAAGGGTACCGTCGGTGCCGCGCCCGCCGGGGAGGTGCTCCTTCGCCGCCCGGGGGGACGACCTGTCGCGTCAGGCGGCGGTCGCCTCGCGGAGCCATCCCGCGAGGCGTTCCGCGACCCGAGCCCAGGTGTGCTCGTGCTCGACACGGGCCCGGCCCGCTTTCCCGAGCTGTCGGGCGTACGCGGGGTCCTCCAAGAGGGTCGCGACGGCGTCCGCCACCCCGCCCACCTGCGCGCCGTCGACGAGCAGGCCGGTCGCTCCGTGGACGAGCGCTTCGCGCGAGCCGCCGGAGTCGCCGACGACCACCGGACGTCCACATGCGGCCGCCTCGATGAAGACGTTCCCCCACCCCTCCACCTCGAGTCCGGCCAGGCGGGTACGGCACGGCATCGCGAAGACATCTCCGACGGCGTAGTAGCGGGGCAGGTCCTCCTCGGACACCTCACCCGCGAACGTGACCGAGCGTGTGGGCGCGTGCTCCGCGAGAGCCCGAAGGGTCGACTCGTAGGGACCGGAGCCGACGATCAGCAACCCCGCCTCCGGTACCCGCCGTTGGATCGAGCGCATCGCCCGGATCAACACGTCTTGCCCCTTCCGCGGGACCAACCGGCTCACGCAGACGATCAGCGGGCGGTCGCCGAGCCCGTGCCGTTCCCTGATGTCCGCGGTGGGCAGGTCCGGGCGGAACCGCTCGACATCAGCCCCGGGATGGAGCACCGAGACGGGCACGTGCTTCGGCACGGCGGTCCGGACCCGGCGGGAGATGAACTCACTGCACCCGGCCACCCGGGATGCGGGCGCCGTCATCCGCTTCATGACCGCATGAGCGACCGGGACCGTCGAGAGCCAATAGTCGAAACCGTGCGCGAGGACGACCGATGGTGTGCCCCGCGCCTTCAGCTTCGACCCCAACAGGGCGAGCGGGAACGCGTCGCCGAACAGCACCACCTCCGCGCCCGATCGATCGACCTCGGCGCTCAGCCGGCGGGCCACTCCGGGCGACGGCCAGACGAATCGCCGCCGCTCGCGGATCACGGTGAAGGGGACCGACGCGTCGAAGCGCTCCGAGCCCTCGCACGATGGCGCGATGACCGAGATCCGGTCAGGGGGGAGCTCCCGGCAGAGCGATTCGAGCGTTCGCTGGATGCCGCCGACCCTCGGCGGGAAGTCGTTCGTCACGACGAGGATCCTCGGGATGTCCACCGGCGGATATCCTCCCAGAGCAGGCTCGGCGAGGAGGTGGCGCCACGGCAACGACGCAACCGAGGGAGCGGCAGCGAGGTCGGGCCTTCGCGGTGCTCTCAGGGTGGGGCGTCACCGCTGTCGGGGGCACCGATGCCCGATCGTGGCTGCACGACCTGGTCACGGCGGATGTCGAGGGCCTGCCCGATCGAGTGTCCCGGCGATGTCTCCTCCTCACCCCCACCGGTCGGATCCGGGCCGATTTCCACATCGCCGCGGTGGACGGGTCCTACCTCCTCCTCCAGCCACCGGACCAGCTCGATCGGGTCGACGCGATCCTGCGCCCGTACGTGTTGTCGTCGAACGTCGAGGTGACCGACGTCGGCGACCGCTCGGAGGTGATGGCCGTCCTCGACGGGTCCGCCGTCGAGGACGGCTCAGGGTTCGTCGTCCTGTCCCCGTCCGTCCTCGGCCCGGGGTGCGACGTCATCGTGCCGTCCGGGGACGCCTCCGCGCGGCTCCGGGAACGCCTCCGAGCCAGTGGCCTGGTCGAGGCTGATGCCGAGGACCTCGAGGCCTGGCGGATCCGCCGGGGACAACCGCGGATGGGGGTCGATTTCGGGCCGGACGCCCTCCCGGCGGAGGCAGGGCTGGAGGACACGATCGACTTCTCGAAGGGATGTTTCCTCGGACAGGAGTCCGTGGCGAAGGTCCGGAACCTCGGACACCCTCCTCGGGTCCTCCTCCACGTCCGATCCGGGGCGCCGATCATCAGAGGAGCCCCGGTGATCGCGGGTGCGGCCGTCGTCGGGGAGGTGACGAGCGCCGTGGAGGACGCCGACGGCGTCGCCGCGATCGTGCGGGTCCGGTGGGATGCCGCCTCTGAGCAGCTCGCCACCGACGCCGGACCGCTTTCCCTACAGAGGGTTGAGTAGATACTTCGGCTCATTTCGTATCCGCCACCTGGGGGTTTGCCAGGACGCGACTCCGGACCCCTTCCCCGCCGTGGTCACTCCGTGCTATTCCTTCGGTCCCGGACCGAGGGGACCCCCGGGGGGAGGAACGGAACGGTGCGAATCGATCGTCTCCCGACCGTCGACGTCGACGTGTTGCCCGATGATCCCTCACCCCCCGACGTCTGGCAGGAACGGTCCGCGTGCTTCGGGATCGACCCCGACGTCTTCTTCCCGATCTCGGAGGAAGAAGCGGGGCCCGCGCTCGCGTTCTGCAGCGCCTGCACGATCCGGAGCGAATGCCTCTCCTGGGCGCTCAAGAACGGGGAGCGATA
>DATFGG010000110.1:0-7173 GCA_035249665.1 Actinomycetota bacterium
CCGGGCCTCGATCCGATCCGCGCGGGGCCGGCATCGGCCGATGGTAGCGTGCCGCGCCGAGGGCGATGAGAGACGGCGACCGGGAGGATCTGGAGCTGCACCGGCGCCTCTCCAGCGGCGATCGAGGGGCCTTCGACGAGCTCTACCGCCGCTACTCCCCCACGGCGTACGGGATCGCCTACCGGCTGACGGGACAGCGGCTGCTCGCGCAGGACGTGGTCCACGACGCCTTCCTCGCGCTCTGGCGGGCGCCGGAGGCCTTCGACGCCGCCAGAGGAGCCTTCCGGACCTTCTTCTTCTCGCTCGTCCATCATCGGGCGGTCGATACGATCCGGCGCGAGGAGCGCATCCGAGCGCGCCAGGATCGGGCGGCGAACCTCGAGCCCGTCGTGGACGAAGACCCCTCGGAGCGCGTTGTGGACGACGACGACCTCATCGAGCGCCGTCGCGACGTCCGGGAAGCGCTCCGAGACCTCTCCGCAGAGCAACGACAGGTGCTCGAGATGGCCTATTTCCGAGGGATGACGCAGGTGCGGATCGCCGAGGAGCTCGGGATCCCGCTCGGCACGGTGAAGACGAGGACGTTCGCGGCGCTCCGCAAGCTTCGCGGGGCGCTCCAGACCGACGATCGAGGAGACGTGTGACACCGACAGGAACACCGCCGGAAGGTCCACGGCCCGGGGGACGGGTCACGGACCCGCACGAGGCCGACCGGGCCGACGAGCTGCTCGCCGGCTACGTGCTCCGGAGCCTTTCCGGCGACGACGCCTCGGAGGCCGACCGCCTTCTCTCCGAGCACGTGCCGGGCTGCGCCAGGTGCCGCGAGACCCTCCTGGCATTCAGCGACACGGTCGCGGACCTCGCCCTCGGGGTCGACCCGGTGGCCCCACCCGAGACCCTGCTCCCCCGCCTCCGTCGCGAGCTCGAGCCCCGGACGGCGCGCCCCGCACCCGGCAGGTGGGTGGCGGTGGCGTCCGGCGTCGCCGCGATCCTGGTCGTGGGAGGTCTCACCGTCTCGCTGGGATTGCGCGCGGGCGACCTGCAGACGAACAACGACCTGCTGGGGGATGCTCTCGCGTTCTCTCAGCGTCCCGACGCCGATACGGCGCGCCTGAACACTTCCGGGCCCACGGAACTCTCCGCGATCTCGGCTCCGGACGTCGACCATTTCTTCTTGGTCGGAAGCGAACTGCCGGCCGCGCCCGCGGGGTTCGTGTACGGCGTCTGGCTCTCCGATCGGAGCGGCATGGAAACCGTGTACGCGGGATCCTTCCTCCCGGCTTCCGACACGACGGTCGTCCGCGTTCCGTTCGATCGGTTCCGGTTCGACGTCGTGTTCGTCACGCTCGAGCGGGAGGGCGCTGTGCCGGATGAGCCCGGGGACGTGGTCTGGGAGGAAGCTGCCGCCGCCTAGCTCTCGCCGGACGGATCGCCGAGGCGTTCCCGCATCTCCCTGAGCACCGGCGACCAGCGGACCGAGAAGAACGGGTTCACGTCGAACGCCTCGCGCAGGAACCGCTCCGCGGCATCTCGGTCGCCCAGCCGGAGCCTGATCATCCCGGCGTGGAACAGGAAGAGGGCGTTCCGCGTACCGAGTCGGAGGGCCTGCTCGGATGCGGCGGCGGCCTGTCGGTAGCGGCCGTTCGCGTAGAGCGCCCACGCGAGGGCATCGGCCACGTGGACGCTCGTGCGCTTCCCCCACTCGGCGCGGGCGGCGCGGAGCGCCGCCCGCGCCGAGCTGGGACCAGGGTGATCCGCTTCGAACAGCGCGATCTCGAGGTCGGTATTCACGCCGTTCGCGCGGAAGAGACGCGCCTCCGCCCGGACGAGGTCGAACTGAGCGGCGGCGGCCTCGCCTTCACCCGCCGCCGCGTAGAGATCGCCGAGCGTGGCCACGTGCTCCGGCGACGGGTACCGCGCCGCCAGTCGCTCGTATCCCGCGATCGCCACCGGGAGGTCGCCGGAGGCCCACGCCACGAGCGCCAGGCCGGCCGCCGCCTCCATCGAGTCGGGGTCCGCAGCCCGCGCGCGTCGGAACCACGCCCGAGCGTCCCCGATCCGGCCGGCTCCGAAGTGGAGCTTCCCGATCTGCGCCGCCGCCCAGGCGGCGTCCGGCCGGCTCCCGGCCACGTCGAACGCCGCCCGCATCGCGTCGATCGCTCCGGCCGTGTTGCCTCGAAGCTCGAGCGCGTAGCTGACCCTGGCGTAGGACGCGAGATCCGGACGGGTGTCGACCATCCGCTGGAACGACGCGAACGCGGCGCCGTACCGCCCGAGCTCCAGCTGGGCGTCTCCGAGGACCCCGTACGCATCGGCGTCGAACGGAGCGGTTCGGACGGCGCGGCGTCCCCACGCGAGTGCGCCGGCGAAGTCGTGCCGCGCGGCCGCCAGGGAGCCGAGCCCCACGAGCGCTCCGGCGTTGCCGGTGGGCTGCAGCGTGAGCGAGCGGCGGAGGGCGGTTCGGGCGAGCGGATACGCCGACGGGTCCGACGTGATGCGGGCCTGCTGGACGTAGGCGGTCCCGAGGGCGGCCGAGGCCTCCCAGTCGTCGGGGACCGCCTCGAGGCGACCCTCGAGCGACGCGATCGCGGCATCGAGCGCGCCGGGAGCGGACGCCCGGAAGAGGAACGCATCCGCGGAGGCGTCCCTCGTGATCGGCTCCGGGGTGATGCCTCGATCGTTCGAGGGTCCGAGCGCGCCGACGACGAACACGGCCACCGCGAGTCCCACGGCGGTCCCGATCGAGACGGCTCGAGCCTTCATGACGATCCTCCGGGGAGGAGGAGTGGCCGCCGCAGGGCGGCCACTCCCCTTCCTCCTTCGTGCCTCAGGCGTGCCTCAGGGCACCGCGTGCGGGTCGGGATCCGACCCGGAGTGCGGGTACGCGACGTACGGGAACTCCGACAGGAACGACGCGTCGTTCTCGTCCACGCCGTCGGCCAAGCCGTCGGCGTCCGTGTCGTGACCTGGGATCAGGACGCCCATCACGACGCGCAGCGCGATGTCGATGATGTCGTCGCTCAGACGACGGCCGTTCGGGAACCCGGCCGTGTCACCCGCGATCGCGCCGAGGCTCGAGCAGGCGTCCGAGCACGGAGCGATGTCCATGTTCAGCCGCAGCATCTCCGCGGCCCGGACGTCGTCCGGCTTGTTCAGCCCCGGCAGACCGGTGAGGAACACCTGCACCAGGTCGGACCGCTGGACCCCTGCCTTGGCACCGTTGGAGTCCGGAACCTCGGGGAACAACGTGCCGTAGACCGCCGAGATCAGGTGCGGCAGCTCGGGATCGTTCACCTTCGGCAGGAATGCGGCGTCACCGCGCGGGTTCGACCCGTTGAAGAAGTCCTTGAACCCGATCGGCACGACGACCTCGTTCACGAGCGGCATGCCGAGTCGCGAGACTTGGACGGTCGATCCATCCCACTCGATGGAGCCGTCCGCGCCCTGGATGCGGATCGACGGTCGGGACGCCGTGGTCCAGACACCGATCACTCCGTCATCCGGCCCACGGAGCTGGCTCTTCGGCACCTCCAGCACCATCGTGTTGACGTTGAAACCGTCGAGCGTGTCGTCGCCGGCCTCCGAGAAGTCGCCGCCGTAGAGGAGGTCGAAGACGCGGAGGTCCAGGAAGAACGGATCGTCGGACTGACCGACCCAGCTCCGCCTGCCGCTCCCGGCAGACCGCACGCCCGCGTCGAAGAGGTCGCCGTTGTATCCCGGCATCGACGCGTCTCCGACGTGCGAGGGAACGACGCGTGCGTTGTCGAGCAGCTTGACCGCGTTCTCTCCCTTGATGCGGGTCAGGTCGTAGGTCTGGAAGATGAGCAGGTTCTCGTCGTTCAGCGACGTCACCGGCCCGTTGTTGTAGATGAAGGAGTCGGGGTTGCGGTGATGCGTCGTGAACCGCCAACGGTAGATCACGTCGGGACGCGCGTCCCCGTCATTGTCGATGTTGATGTCGTAGTTCGTTCGCTCGGCCCAGAGGTAGAAGTTCGGGCCGCCCGCGGGCTCCTCGAACGGGATCCACGAGCCGACGAGCGCGACCTTGTTCGGCGCGTCGTCCGGGACGAACGCGTAGAGGTCGGTCGCGTCGATCGGAGGATCGGCCGAGACCAACGGTGCTTCCCGGTGGCTGGACGCCGTCGAGGCAACCGGGCCGAGCCCGGCGAACGCCGCGACGGCGAGCGCCCCCGTGACGGCGAGCGCCGCCGCTCGCTTGATCCGTGCTACAGGCTTCCGAGCAGACAAAGCTATCCCCTCCTGAGGTCATTGGATCGTGCGTGTCGGATGAGCGGGAATGCCTCTGCCGCGCGCCGCCCCTACCCGGGACCCTCCCGGTCGGGCGCCTGCGTCCCCCTTCCCTCGGGCGCGGTCAGGCCTGGTTCGCGCGCCGCGCGTGGGTGGATCACCCGGGAAGGGGTCAGTGCGCCGAAGGGGTCAGTGCGCGGGAAGATCGCGCCGTTCGGATGCGGGACGGGACTCGCTCGCCCGGCGGAAACCGAGGAACATCGCGGCAACGCCGGCGAGCAACGAGAGCGAGAACGCCGGGAGGTTGCCCACCGCGGCGAACGCGGAACCCGCGGCGGCCGTGATCGTGGCCCCGGCCGCGACGAGGAGTGTCCCGATGAACCGGCTCCGGAGCTCCGGACGCCCGCGCATCCGCCAGGCCGACCACGCCGCGCCGGCGACGAGGATCACGTAGGAGGGGATCGAGATCACCTGCGGGAGGCGATAGGCGGCCGTCCCGTCACCGAAGACCTCCTTGCCCGACGGGAGCCGCTCGGTCAGAGCCGAGGGGTCGATCGCGGCGCCCCGGGTCACCGCGACCGTGTAGGCGAACACGAACGCCAGGACCACCCACACCGCCACGTCCAGGACCTGGCCCCGCCGAAGCAGATGGACCTCACCGGCGGCGAGCAGGGGGACGTTCAGCACGGCGCCGAGGATCCAGTACACCTCGAAGAGGGTGCGGCTCCATCCCGAGAGGGCGCCCCCCGCCACGGCGAGGGAGGCCAGGCCGTACATCACGAGGGCCGCGCACCACATCGCCAGGTGGAGCCGCCGTGTGCGGGCGAACCGACGGGCGAGCGCCGCCGCGAACATGAACGCCACCACCGCGGCGGCGAGCGGGAACACCCACATGTGTTCACAGGATACGCATGGCCAGTCCAGGAGCAGCCGGTAGCATCGGAGCCATGGCTTCCCCACCCGTGTTGTTCTCGACTGCCGCTTTCTTCGCCCGACCGTTGTCGTGGACCTTCCGGCTGGCGGCCGAGTGCGGCTACCGCGGCGTCGAGGTGATGGTCACGAAGGATCCGGAGAGCCAGGATCCGGCGCGCATCAGGGCCCTGGCGGACGAGTTCGAGCTCGCGGTGGGGGCGCTGCACGCTCCGTGCTTGCTGCTCACGCGGAAGGTCTGGGGGACGGATCCCATCGAGAAGATCGACCGCTCTGTCGAGGCCGCGGCGGACGCAGGCATCCCGGTGGTCGTGGTGCACCCGCCCTATCGATGGCAACGGCCGTTCCGCCGGTGGCTCGTCGACGACCTCCCGAGCATCGAGGAGCGCACGGGCGTCGCGGTCGCGGTCGAGAACATGTTCCCCGTTCGCGTCGCAGGCAGGGACCTCACGTTCCATTCGAACCAGGATCTGGAAGCTCTCGAGGGGATGCACCACCTCGCGCTGGATACCTCCCATGCCGCGGTGGCGCGGCACGATCCGGTCGATGTTCGTCATCTCTTCGGCGATCGGCTCCGGCACGTCCACCTGTCCGACAATGCCGGGAAGGGGTGGGACTCTCACCTGCCGCCGGGACACGGTGTGCTGGACCTCGACGCCTTCCTCGAGGACCTCGCGGACTCCGACTACGAGGGCGCCGTGTCGCTCGAGGTCGATCTCCGCCCGGCGCTCGGCCACGACGAGCGGCTCGCCGCAGTGATGGTGGACATGCGCGAGCGAACGGAGTGGGCACTCGAGTCGGCCGGACGCGCCGCTCGGTGAGCGGCTAGCCTCGCCGCGTGCGACGCCCGACGCTGATCGTCCTGCTCGTCCTGCTCTCGCTCCTGCTCGCTGCGGGCATCTGGCAGCTCCAGCTCGCGGGCCAGGACCACGGTCCGCTCCCGGGGCCGACGAGCCCGGGACAGCTCCCCAGCCCGCCGCCCGGATAGTCGGTACCCTCGGCACCCATGCCTATCGACGAGACGGCTCCGGAGGTGGAGCGAGACGCGTTCGCGGAGAAGCTGTTCCGATCCGTGCTCGGGTACTTCGACATCTTCTCGATCCACCTGGGCGCGAGGCTCGGCCTCTATCGCGCGCTCGCCGAGGCTGGGCCGATGACGTCGCAGGAGCTCGGCGAGCGCGCGGACATCGCCGAACGGTACGCGCGCGAGTGGCTCGAGCAGCAGGCGACGGCCGGGGTCCTCACAGCGGAGATCCGAGAGGACGCGGCGACCCGGTTCCGGTTGCCCGCCGGGCATGCCGAGGTGCTGCTGGACGGCGACTCGCTCTCGTTCATGGGAGCGAGCGTGACCCAGTTGATGTCGCTGCGCGGCGCCTTCGACCAGGTGGTGGAGGCGTTCCGGACCGGAGGCGGCGTGGCGTACGACGCGTATGGCCTCGACAGCGTGGAAGGGCAAGGGGGCGCGAACCGGCCGACGTTGCTCACGACGTTGCCGAACGAGTGGCTGCCCGCGATCCCCGAGGTCCACACCCGACTCTCGTCGAGCCCACCGGCGCGGATCCTCGATGTGGGATGCGGGACGGGCTGGTCCTCGATCGCGATGGCGTCTGCGTACCCGGCCGTCACCGTCGACGGGTTCGACCCCGATCAGACCTCGGTGGAGCTGGCCCGTCGCAACGCGGAGGCCGCCGGCGTCTCGGACCGCGTCCACTTCCACCAGGAGGACGCCGGCGCACTCACCACCGACGGCCCGGTGGCCTTCGCGACGGCGTTCGAATGCATCCACGACATGGCGAGGCCGGTCGAGGTGCTGCGGGCGGTCCGTACGGCGCTCGACGACGAGGGAACGATGCTCGTCGTGGACGAACGGACGAAGGAGGCGTTCTCGGGTGAGCCCGATGAGCTCGAGGCCTACTTCTACGGCTGGAGCGTGTTCGACTGCCTGCCGTCCGGGATGTTCGAGCAGCCGTCGGCGGGAACGGGAACGGCGATGCG
>DATFGG010000111.1:0-2380 GCA_035249665.1 Actinomycetota bacterium
CAGCCGACGGTGGACGCCGCGATCGCGATCCTGCGCGGTCTCAAGGAGCGCTACGAGGTCCACCACGGGGTCCGGATCCAGGACCCCGCGCTCGTGGCGGCGGCCGTCCTGTCCGACCGCTACGTGACGGGCCGATTCCTCCCCGACAAGGCGATCGATCTGATCGACGAGGCCGCATCACGCCTCCGCATCGAGATCGACTCCGTGCCGGTCGAGATCGATGAGGTGGACCGCCGGATCCGGCAGCTGGAGATCGAGCGTGCCGCGCTTCAGAAGGAGACGGACCCGGCCTCGAAGGAGCGCCTGGATCGCCTCGAGAAGGAGCTGGCCGACCTCGAGGAGCGATCGCATGGGATGCGGGCGCACTGGGAGCAGGAGAAGGATCAGATCGACCGCATCCGAACCCTCAAGTCGGAGCTGGAGGAGACGCGCGCGGCGTCGGAGCGGGCGGAGCGCGAGGGCGACCTGGAGAAGGCCGCCGAGCTCCGGTTCGGCCGCATCGTGGAGCTGGAACGCCAGCTGGAGGAGGAGAACGCGCGCCTCCGGGAGATCCAGTCGGAGCAGAAGATGCTGAACGAAGAGGTCACGGAGGAGGACGTGGCCGCCGTCGTCTCCAAGTGGACCGGCATCCCGGTGTCGCGGCTGATGGAAGGCGAGATGCAGAAGCTGATCCACCTCGAAGCGGCGCTCCACGAACGGGTGGTGGGACAGGACGCCGCGGTCACGGCGGTCGCGAACGCGATCCGCCGCGCCCGGGCCGGGCTGCAGGACCCGAACCGGCCGATCGGCTCGTTCCTGTTCCTCGGTCCCACCGGCGTGGGCAAGACGGAGCTCGCGCGCGCCCTCGCGGACTTCCTCTTCGATGACGAGCGCGCGATGGTCCGGATCGACATGAGCGAGTACCAGGAGCGGCACACGGTGTCGCGGCTCGTGGGCGCGCCACCCGGCTACGTCGGCTACGAGGAAGGCGGACAGCTCACGGAGACGATCCGGAGACGGCCGTACTCGGTCGTGCTCCTCGACGAGATCGAGAAGGCGCACTCCGACGTGTTCAACGTGCTGCTGCAGCTCCTCGATGACGGCCGGCTGACCGACGGACAGGGCCGGACCGTCGACTTCCGGAACACGATCGTCATCATGACCTCGAACCTCGGCGCGGCGGTCTTCCAGGACCCGACGGCGTCGCCGGAGGAGCGCGAGGAGAAGGTCCTGTCCGACGTCCGCGCCCATTTCCGCCCGGAGTTCGTGAACAGGATCGACGAGGTTGTCGTCTTCGACGCCCTGAGCCGCGAGGACATCACGAGGATCGTGGAGATCCAGCTCCGCGGTCTTCAGCGGCGGCTCGCGGATCGGAAGCTCGCGCTCGAGCTCACCGACGAGGCGACGACCTACCTGGCGAACGCCGGCTACGACCCGAACTTCGGCGCGCGCCCGCTCAAGCGGCTGATCCAACGGGAGATCCAGGACCCCTTGGCGCTCCTGCTGCTCTCGGGGGACATCCGCGACGGCGACACGGTGGTGGTCGACGCGGGGCCCGACGGACTCACGCCCCGCGTGGAGACGCGCGGGGATGCGGGGGAGGCCGCCGCCGGCTGAGCGGCCGCGACCCACGAGCCGATACTGCCGACAAGGTCCCGCGGGAGGAGGGTGGAGCCAGATGAAGGTCCGCACGAGCCGGATCCTGCTGTTCTGGCTGGCCGTGGTCTTCCTCGGAGGGATGCTCGTCCTCGCCCTCACGGGTGACGCGGAAGCCAGGCGAGAGCTCCCGGCCCAGGTCGCCGCGTGGGGCACGATCGGGCTCGTCGTCTTCGCGGGGTGGTGGTTCAAGGTGCGGCCGCGCCGCGAGCTCCATCAGGAGCAGGCTCGATGGCTCGGCTTCCGCTCGGAACCCGGCGACCCTCTCGGGTTCTTCGAGCGGCCCTTCGCGCTGCTGGGGCAGGCGGCCGGGGCCAAGGACATCGAGAACACGTCCTGGGGAACGTGGCGCGGGATGGACGTGGTCGTGATCGACTATTGGTTCGCGAGGTCGAGCGATCCGAGCCGGAACGACTACCGATACTTCACGTGCGCCGCCGCGTCCGTGCCGGAGGGATGGCCGAACCTGTCGATCGTTCCGGAAGGGTTCGCCTCTCGCCTCGCCGCGTCGCTCGGGAGCCGTGGGATCGAGTTCGAGCTCGAGAGCTTCAACCGGGCGTTCGAAGTTCGTTGCGACGATCCTCGGTTCGCGCACGCCTTGATCGACGGCCAGATGATGACGTGGCTCGAGGCGCTGCCGCCGGACACCGGCTTCGAGATCTCGGACGGGATGCTCTTGTGCCGGACCCCGCGGCGGCCTGACGGCGACGTGGAATGGGCGCTGGAGACGATGCGGACGTTCCTC
>DATFGG010000112.1:0-3677 GCA_035249665.1 Actinomycetota bacterium
GGATCCCGTACTTGCAGACCCAGACCATCCCCTTGAGGTTGATCGCGAACACGCGATCCCAGACCTCCTCGTCGGTCTCGAGGACGGATACGTCGCGATCACGCCAGAGAACGCCCGCGTTGTTGTACAGGACGTGGAGCCAGCCGAAGCGCTCGACCGCGCCCCCGACCGCGTCGCGCACCTGGTCCTCGACCGCGACGTCAGCCACGAAGGTGGCGATCTCGCCGCCGGTGGCACGAACGCTCGCCCCCGTCCCTTCGAGCGGCTCCGGTTCGATGTCGACGGCCGCGACCCGCGCGCCCTCGGAGGCGAAGACCGCGCAGGCCTCCCGACCCATCCCGCTACCGGCGCCGGTGATCAGCGCCACCTTGCCCTCGAGCCTCCCCGTCACGGCACGACACGGTACAGGTGCCAGCGGTCCGGGATGCCTTTCAGATCACGCTCTCCACGGTCCTCGAAGACGAGACCCGAGCCGGCGACGAGGTCCTTCACGGTCGACGACACGAGGACCTCGGACGGGCGGGCCCGTCGAACGTCGCGATGAAGCCGTCTCCCGCGGTGTCGATCTCGACCCCGTGATACCTCCCGAGGATGGTTCGAACCGTCGCGTGGTGGCCCTCGACGGTCTCTCGCCATCGCCGGTCGCCGAGCTCGGCCGCCTTCTCCGTCGATCCCACGATGTCGTGAAGGGCACCGACGCGAGCACCCGATCGAACGATGCCTCTTCGTCCCTGACGGAGCTGAGGAATCGACGGATCCGGCGTCGAGGAATGGAGCGAACGACGGGAGCGTCCAGATCAGCTCGATGTTGGAGTAGGCCGCCGAGACCATCAGCACGAACCTGCTCCGGCCTATCCTCGTCCGCTCCGGTCAGACCCCGCAAGCTGATGGGGTGATCGTCGATAGACTCGCCGCATGGCCGAGAAGCTGCGGGTGATCGTCGCGAAGCCGGGCCTCGATGGGCACGATCGCGGGGCCAAGGTGGTCGCCAGGGCGCTGCGCGATGCCGGCTTCGAGGTGATCTACACCGGTCTGTTCCAGACGCCGGAGCAGATCGCGGAGGCCGCGATCCAGGAAGACGCCGATGCCGTCGGGCTCTCGTGCCACTCCGGCGCGCACATGACGCTGTTCCCGAAGGTGGTGAAGGAGCTCCGGGCGCGCGGTGCCGAGGACGTCGTGGTCGTGGCCGGCGGCGTGATCCCCGCTGACGACATCCCCAGGCTCAAGGAAGCGGGCATCGAGGAGGTCTTCACCCCCGGCGCCAACACGGGAGACATCGCATCCTGGCTCCGCGATCGGTTGAGCGCGAAGGCCTGACGGGAGCTACGTGGATCTCTACGAACACATGGGCAAGGATCTGTTCCGCGCCCAAGGGATGCAGACGCCTCGAGGCGTGGTCGCCTCCAGCGGTGAGGACGCAGCCGTCGCCACGCGGGAGCTCGGCGGTCGGTCTGTCGTGAAGATCCAGGTGCAGGTCGGCGGTCGCGGCAAGGGCGGCGGGGTCGAGCTCTGCGATTCCCCCGAGGCGGCCGCCGACGCCGCCGACCGGATGATCGGCACCGCGTTCAAGGGCTTCGCCGTCACGCGCGTCCTCGTCGAGGAGCTCCTGCCGATCGCCCGTGAGTTCTACACGTCGCTCCTGCTGGATCGCTCCCGAGGGGACTACCTCGCGATGATGACGGCCGAGGGCGGCGTCGACATCGAAGAACTCGCCCGGACGCGTCCGGAGGCGCTGCGTCGCATCCACATCGATCCGTTGCTCGGACTCCGCACCTATCACGTTCGCGAGCTCGTCGGGACGCTGCCGGTCGAGGCGTGGGAGGGCGCCGGTGAGGCGTTCCGGAAGATGTACGAGCTCGTCGTCGAGCGCGACGCGACCCTGGTGGAGATCAACCCGTTGGTCCTCCTGGAGGACGACCGGGTCGTCGCGCTCGACGCCAAGGTCACGATCGACGACAACGCCCTGTGGCGCCAGGCCGACATCGCGGAGCTCGCGGATCAGTTCCCGATCGACGAGGTGGAGGCGCGGGCGAAGGAGCAGGGGCTGCAGTACGTGAAGCTCGACGGGGTTGTGGGCATCATCGGGAACGGGGCGGGGCTCGTGATGTCCACCCTGGACGTGGTGGCGCAAGCGGGCGCCCGAGCGGCGAACTTCCTCGACGTCGGAGGCGGTGCGTCGGCGGACCAGATGGCCACGTCGCTCGAGGTCGTGCTCTCGGACCCATCCGTCAGGGTCGTGCTCGTGAATATCTTCGGAGGCATCACGCGATGCGACCTCGTCGCCCAGGGGATCCTCGAGGCGCTGGAGCGCGTCGACGCGCGCGTCCCGATCGTGGTGCGCCTCGACGGCACGAACGCGGAGGACGGCCGTCGCATCCTGTCCGATGCGGCGCACCCACGGATCGTGCCGGTGGCGAACATGCTCCAAGCGGCCGAGGAAGCTGCGGATCTCGCGGGGGCCGAAGCGTGAGCATCCTCGTCGACGAGCGGACGAGCCTCGTGGTCCAAGGCATCACCGGGAACGAGGGGAGGTTCCACACCCTCCGGAACCGCGACTACGGGACGAAGGTCGTGGCCGGTGTGACACCGGGCAAGGGCGGGCAGGACGTCGAGGGGATCCCCGTCTTCGACACCGTCGCGCGCGCCGTGGCCGAGACGGGCGCGAACACGTCGATGATCTTCGTCCCTCCGCGGTTCGCGTCCGAGGCGATCCTCGAAGCGGTCGACGCCGGCGTCGACCTGGTCGTCTGCATCACCGAAGGCATCCCGGTCCGTGATCTCGCGAGCGTCCACAGCTACCTGGAGGCGTCGGGAACGCGACTGGTGGGGCCGAACTGCCCGGGTGTGATCTCGCCAGGGCAGGCGAACGTCGGCATCATCCCGGGGGAGATCTGCGCGCCCGGCACGGTCGGGCTCGTCTCCCGCAGTGGCACGCTCGTGTATCAGATCGTGCACGAGCTCACGCAACGAGGGATCGGTCAGTCGACGTGCGTCGGGATGGGCGGCGACCCCGTGCACGGGATCGGGTTCGTCGAGGCGCTCGAGCTCTTCCAAGCCGACGCCGAGACCGAGCTCATCGTGCTGACGGGTGAGATCGGCGGCGACGACGAGGAGCGCGCGGCCGCGGTCATCGCGGAGCGGGTGACCAAGCCGGTCGTCGGCTACCTCGCCGGCTTCGAGGCCCCACCGGGCAAGCGGATGGGCCACGCCGGGGCGATCGTGACCGGTTCGAGCGGCACGGCGGCGGCCAAGGCGGAGGCCCTCGAGGCCGTGGGGGCGTCCGTCGGGCGCGATCCCTCTCAGGTGGCAGACCTGGTGGCGGAGCGCCTGGGGTGAGCTCGCCGCCGTCCCCCGGGCGTCCGGGGGGGCTCGCCGACGCCGGGGGGATCGTCGGCCGGGCCGCGGTGGGCGCCACGATCGCGTTCGTCACCCTCGTCGCGGTCGGCCAGCTGCTCGCCGGGCTCGGGCTCCTCCTGATCGGGGTGTACGGGGTCTGGTCGTGGGTGAAGATCGGTCTCCTCACCGCCCTTCTGTCGCTCCGAGCGGATGTGCTCGCGACCGTGGAGGGCCCGCCGATCCTCCGGACCGCGGCCGATCCGACCACGATCGAGGCACGTTTCGTCCCGATGGCCCTGACGATCGGGTTCCTATGGCTGGCGGCGCGCGCCGGCCGCCGC
>DATFGG010000113.1:0-5003 GCA_035249665.1 Actinomycetota bacterium
TCCACGTGAAGAACTTGCCCTCGACACCCTCGGAATCCGCATCCTGACTGGAGAAGAAGCCGCCCTCGGAGTGACGCATCTCGCGGAGGAGGTAGTCGAGCGTCTCTGTCGCGACGCGGCGGTACCGGTCCCGGCGCGTGAACAACCATGCCCGGACGTAGAGCTGCGCGAGCTGCGCGTTATCGTAGAGCATCTTCTCGAAGTGAGGGACCTGCCACGCCGCGTCGGTCGAGTAGCGCGCGAACCCGCCTCCGACCTGGTCGTAGATCCCCCCGGAGGCGATCCGATCCAAGGTCGTGGTCAGCATCTCGAGCGCGTCCGGTTTCCCCCGGACCGCCATCCGCAGGACGAACTCCAGCGTCATCGGCTGCGGGAACTTCGGGGCCCCGCCGAAGCCTCCCCACCGCTCGTCGTACGCGCCCCGAAGCTCGGCCAACGCGCTCGTACTGATCTCGTCGGTGAGCGGTTCCTCAGAACCGACGACCGAAATGGTCCTCGAGATCGCCTCCACGACCTGGCTCCCTTGCCGTTCGACGTCGTCGCGCCGGTCCCTCCATGCCTCAGCGATCGCCTCGAGGACCTGCCGGAACGACGGCGTGCCGTGGATCGCTTCCTTCGGGAAGTAGGTACCGGCGAAGAAGGGCCGGCCGTCGGGGGCGAGGAACGCCGAGAGCGGCCATCCGCCCTGTCCGGTCATCGTCTGGACGGCATCCATGTAGATCGAGTCGAGATCGGGTCGTTCCTCCCGGTCCACCTTGATCGGGACGAAATTCGCGTTCAGGAAGGCAGCCGTCTCTTCGTCCTCGAACGACTCGCGCTCCATCACGTGGCACCAGTGGCATGCGGCGTAGCCGATCGACAGGAAGATCGGCCGATCCTCGATCCGTGCGCGCCCCAGTGCCTCCTGATCCCACGGTGACCAGTCCACAGGATTCTCCGCGTGCTGGAGCAGGTAGGGACTCGTCTCACCTGCCAGGCGGTTCATGAGACGAGTGTCCCAGCCCTGACGGAACAGCTCATCTTCAGGCTCGGAGCTGCCGATGTTCCGGGCAGGCCTATGGACACCATCAGGATCCTCGTGGTCGCCGAGAGCATGGGGCTCGCTCAGGATCTCCTGATCGCCCTCCGCAGACGCTCGGGCTTCGACGTGCTCGGCCCGCTCTCAGACGAGTCGGCGGTCGTCGAGCTCCTCGATGAAGCCCATCCCGACCTCGTGGTCGTCGACCTGGATCGAGCTGACGGCAGGGGTCTCCGGATCCTCGCGGCGATCAGGGATGAATCGAACGTCCCTGCGATGGTCGCGACCCGGGACACGTCCGCCGGGAACGTGGAGCTCGCCCTGGTTGCGGGAGCGTGCGGCGTCCTGCCGGTCGATCGGCAGGCCGCGAGTCTGGTGAGCTCCTTCCGGCGCGCGGTCGCAGGCGAGCTCGTCCTTCCCGTCGATGACCTGTCCGCGTCCGTCGGCCGACTGCGTGAGGCTCGCACTCGGCGGGGCCGCCACGCCGCGCTGGCCACCCTCACGCAACGGGAACGCGAAGTCATCGCTGGCTTCGCGCGGGGCGTCCCGACCAAGGGGATCGCTGTCGAGCTCGGGATCAGTCGATCGACGGTGCAGACACACGTCAAGAACATCCTTCGCAAGCTGGGGGTGCACTCGACGATCGAGGCCGTCGGTGTTGCGTGGCGCGCCGGTCTCGCGATCGACACGCGTTCCGCGTGAGGGGCTAGCCTCTCGGCATGAGCGATGCGGTGCGTGCCGTGGTGGTCGCCGCCCATCCCACCGTTCGACGTGTCGTGGAGATCGCGTGTCAGGAGGCGGGTGTGATCGTCGTCGACTCGAGCGGCACGGCGGCCGAGGCAACCGCAGCATGTCGCTCACACGGGCCCGAGCTGCTCGTGCTGGACCTGGATCTACCGGATTCCGACGGCTTCCGTGTCCTCGCCGATCTCGGTGACCTCCGCCCACGGTCGATCTTGGTGCTGGCAGAGAGGGCAGACGGCGATCATGTCCTGCGGGCCTTGCGGTTGGGTGCACGCGGCTATCTCACGAAGGCTGGGGGGCTTCGTGATCTCGGGACCACCATCCGGCGCGTCATCGCCGGTGAACGGGTCATGACTCCGAAACTCGAGAAGGACGCCATCGGTGCGTTGGGACGGATGGCCCGGCACGCCAGAGAGGGGGCCGATCTCGCGGAGAGCCTCACGACCCGGCAGCAGCAGGTGCTCGAGTTCTTGAGTCAGGGGAAGACGGTGAATCAGATCGCTTCGAGACTCGGGATCTCTCCTCGAACCGTGGAGACACACGTGGCGACCCTCTATCGACGGCTCGGAGTGAACACGCGCGTACAGGCGGTCTCCCAAGCTGCGAGACTCGGATTGGTCGACCTGTAGCGTTGCGATCCAGTGCTCCGAACGACGAAGGTCGGTCCCGATGATGGTGAGTGAGTCGACGATCGGCGCGAGGGGAGGGAGGACTCCGGCTCACCACGACGTGGTGATCGTCGAGCCCTTCCCCGTCGTCCGCACGGGCCTCGGCCTGATCGTCGAAGCGAGTCCAGGGCTGAAGGTCGTCGGTACGTCGGCGAGCGCCGAGGAAACGGTCACCGTCATCGAACGCCTCGGTCGAACGCAACTCGTCGTGCTCGTGTCGATGGGCCTGGCGGGCGAGTCGGACGCCTACTGGCTGATCCGCGCGCTCCGCGAACGCTTCCCCGGGATCGTCATCCTCGGGCTGGGTGCGAATGCCGACCCGAACACCGTGTCACGCGCGCTGTTCACGGGCGCGGACGGATTCATCGACAAGAACGTGGAGGTCGAGGAATTCCTCGAGGCGATCCGTGACGCGAGCGAGGCGGAGATGGTGATCGCCGGGCCCGCCGCGGACTCGGTCGGAACGATCGCGGAAGGGATCGAACGCCGGAGGAGCCAGACGTTCCGGCTCACCCGACGCGAGCGAGAGGTCCTGGTCGTCGCGGCGGAGGGCCTGACCGCTCGGGAGATCGCCGAGCGGCTGGGTGTCCGCGAACGAACCGTCACGACCCACCTCGCACGGATCTACGGGAAGCTCGGAGTCGGGAACAGGCTCGCTGCGCTGCGGCTCGCAGCGAGGTCGGGACTCCTGACGCTCCCACCCGCTGAGTAGCTTCAGGACCGCACGAAGATCGAACCTGAGGGGGTCTGCGCGCCGAGCGTCCACCCGGGGGTCTCTCCCAGCGCCACGCCGAGCGGCTCGCCCGGAGGCAGGACCACGCCCTGGATGCCGTATCGATCGAGGAGCCTTTCCCATCCCCGATCGGCACGAGTCGCGAGCGAGTAGTCGCGCCACACGGTGCTTGGGAACAACTCGATCCTGGAGTCCACCATCACCGGGTCCTCGGGCAGGGAATACTCGAACCACGAGGCGAACGGTTGAAAGACCAAGAGCCTCGACCCAGGGGGAAGGACCTCCCTGGTCGCGATCACGAGATGCTCCGGCGCATCGGCGGCCAGCCGCGCAGGTCCGCCCGTCACCGGATCCGTCCCGGCTCGAAGGCTCAAGGTGAGTGCGAGGGCGATCAGGACGATCGCGGTCGCGATGAGCGTCGGAACCCGCCTCGACTCACCGCTCCGGGCCGGATCGACGGGATCCGGTGCCTCGAACCAGCCGGCCACGATCGGAGGCGCGGCGAGGGCCCACCACAGCGTGCCTCGGAGAGCGGGCACTCCGAGTGCGAAGAACACGAACAGACGGGCGGCGTCGATGAGACGGATCTCCCGTCGCTTCGAGACGCCGACGATGGCCACGGCGACGCCGGAGGCCCAGAAGGGGCCGCCGCTGAGGGAGAGGGGGGATGGTGGTCTCCACTCTGCGACCGAGCTCCGGATCGTTTCGTTGCCGACCAGATCGAGGGCGTACGTCCAGACGGAGCCGCCGAACGGGGTGACGAAGGTAGCCCCCGCTGTGGCGAGGAGCAGCAGCAGGGTGGGACGCGGATCCTTCCGCTCGAGCAGATCGTCGCACAAGGCCAAGGCGACCAGGCCAGGTGCGAGGACGAAGCTCCCGTGAACGTTGGCCCAGATCATGGCGAGGACCGGAACACCCCACATCCAGCGATCCCGTCTCGCAAGCAGGAGCCAGGTGCCGGTGAAGAGGGGCACCGCCAGTGCCTGCGGCCGAGCGGCGAGCGATCCGGAGGCAACCATGAATCCGAGGAGCGCGAGCACCGCCGCCGTTCGCGGGGTCGCCTTCGCCCTCCTGCAGCTCCGATAGAGGAGTCCGAATCCGGATGCCATGGCGCCGGCGTACGTGATCGCGACCCCTGCCCACCCGAGCAGCCGATGCGCCGAAGCGAAGACCAATTGAGCAGCCCATTGCTGGTTCAGCCACGGTCGGCCGCCGCTCGTGAACGTGAACGGGTCGATCCGGAGAACATCTCCCGTTCGGAGGCTGAGCTCGCCGGCGCGCACGTGATAGGCGAGGTCGATGGCCCGCATCTTCGCCAAGAGCGCCGCGAGCGCTGGGAGAGACCACGAGAGGATGGCCCAGGGTGGGTCGGCCTTTCGGCCTACGGAGGCCTGCCGAAAGTGAGCACAGAAATCTGCCCCTTTGGGGGTTTCCACGGTGGCATCCTACGGGGTACCATCCGGCGTCTTCTCAAACGACGAGGAGATACGTACGTAGAAGCACGTAGATAACTCCAGTGGAATACGGGATTCCCTGGAGGGATGGGGCGCCTTATCGTGCTCGCTGGCGGATTGACTCTGCCAACGGGGCGCATGCCCCGAGGACGGGATCTCGGAGGAAGGGAGGTGTATCGGATGCTTAAGCTCTACACGGGTCTTCAGACCTGGTGGGCCGACCTCAAGGGCCGCGCTCAGGAGGAGCACGGCGCAACCGCGGTCGAGTACGCGTTGATGGTCGCTCTGATCGCGGTGGTGATCATCCTCGCGGTGACCTTCATCGGCACGTCTGCCGAGTCGAAGTTCAACCAGGTCGGATCGGCTGTCAACAACGCCGGTTCGTA
>DATFGG010000114.1:0-6391 GCA_035249665.1 Actinomycetota bacterium
ACGGCGAGGATGCGGACCCCGCCTCGGCTGGACCCCCGCACGAGATCCAGAACGTCTTCGGAGACCCGATCGAACACGATCAAGCCGATGTCGGATCTATCGGGGGCCGGTGGCGGCGGAGCCCACACCACGTCGGCCAGCGCGGATCGCACGCCGGATGCCGCTGCTGAGGCACCATTGGTCGCGAAACGGATCCAGCGAGTCATCGGTCGCGAAGCACGCCCCTCCGGGTGGGATCGGGATGTTGGTGGCAAGGGTCGCGCAGCTATGGGCGGCGGACAAGTCGCCGCACCTGCCTAGGCGGATAGGCCGACGCGTCGTGGCCGATCGTCACGGAGTGTCCCCCCATCGGGGGATGCCCCGGTCACGCGACACACCGCCCGATACGCTCGGGCGATGGACGTCACCGAATGGGTGGAGGGATACCGGAAGGCGTGGGAGACAGCTGACACCGATCTCGTCCTCACCCTCTTCACTGAGGACGCCAGCTACCGCTCGAACCCGTTCGAGGAGCCGCATGTCGGACACGAGGGGATCCGCGCGTACTGGGCCGGTGTGACGAGCCAGCAGCGCGACGCCCGCGTGTCGATGGGCAGGCCGTTCGTGGACGGTGACCGCGTCGCGGTCGAGTGGTGGACGAGGATGGTCTCCGAGGGTGAGGAGGTCACCCTCCCGGGATGCCTCGTGCTCCGGTTCGAGGCCGACGGACGATGCAGCGATCTGCGGGAGTACTGGAACTTCGCCCCGGGACTCCGCGAGCCCTTCCAGGGCTGGGGGGACTAGGCGGACCGGCGGAACCACTCGGCGATCGCGCTGAGGTCACGGCCGGAGAACCCGTCGGCGATCGCCCGCTCGACCAGCTCGCGGTTGCGCTGGGCCTGCTCCATCGGGGCGCCGACTTCGCGCGCGAGCGACAGGATCAGCTCCAGGTCCTTGGCCATGAGGTCCAGCGTGAACGTGAGCTGCGCGTTGTCCGGATCTTCGAACGCGGGGCGCTTGTACAGCACGAACGGCGCCGCGGCAGCTCCGGCCGCGAAGACGTCATAGGCGGCGCTCCGGTCGACGCCGGCCTTCTCCGCCAGCACCAGCGCCTCGGAGAGTCCAACGTCGATCGCGTGGACGAGGGCGTTCACCGCGAGCTTCACTGTGGCGCCGGCGCCGAGCGCGCCGACGTGGAAGACCTTCGAGGCGATCGCGTCGAGGACGGGCCTGGCTCGCTCGAGCGCCCCGGCGTCCCCGCCGACCATGATCGTGAGCTCGCCCTTCTCGACCGTGGGCACGCTTCCGGAAACGGGCGCGTCGAGGAACGCGGCTCCGGTCCTGGCCACGGCTTCGCCCACACGTCGGGCCGTCTCCGGCGCGATCGTGCTCATCTCGAGGACGACGTGCTCGGGGCCGAGCGCGCTCGCGGCTCCCGTCTCGCCGAGATAGGTCGCGAGCACCGCCTCGTCGTCGGCGAGGCTGCTCAGCACGACGTCGGCACCGGCGACGGCCTCCGCAGTGGTCGATGCCGTCCGCGCTCCGTGGGCGTCCGCGACGGTTTCGGCCCGCTCGTGGGTCCGGTTCCAGACGGTGACCTCGGAGCCGGCCCGCCGGAGCGTTCCGACCATCGCTCCGGCCATGTTCCCGGCGCCGAGCACGGCGACGCGGGGCGTCATGTGAGGGACCAGCCTCCGTCGATCCGGAGCTCGGTTCCGTGCATCGAGGGGTTCTCGAGGAGGAACACCGCCGCGTCGGTCACATCGCGCATCAGCACGAGGCGGCCGGTGGGCGTCTTCGCCTTCGTGGCCTCGAGAGCCTCGGTCTTCGGTGCCCAGAACGGACTGTCGGCGACGATCCCAGGATGCAGGGCGTTCACGCGGATCGGCGCGAGCTCCGCGGCCATCGTGCGGACGAGCCCGTCGACGCCGTGGTTGATCGTCGTGATCGTCGTGGAGCCCGGGTACGGTCGGAGCTTCGCGAGACCGCCGAAGAGCAGGATCGAGGCGTCGGGCGTGAGCCGCGGGAAGAGAGCGTGGACGACCTCCGTGTAGCCGACCAGCTTCAGGGTCACGAGCCGGATCGCGGCCTCGATGTCGTAGTCCTTCACGGTGTTCAGGTCGCGGTCGAGCGCCGCGAGCGCCAGCCGATCGATCGATCCGAGGTCCGCCAGGGCCGGCGCGATCGTGGCCGGCTGCGAGAGATCGAAGGCGAGCCCGTCAACCGAGCCGCCCAGCTCCTTCGCCGCGAGGGCGGCGCGCTCGGTGTCCCGACCCGTCACCACGACACGGCGTCCCGACTCCGCGTAGTGACGAGCGAGATCCCGCCCGAGACCGTGCGTTCCCCCGACCACCAGCACCGTGTGCTCATCCATCCGCATCCGTCCCTTCCGTCGAGAGGGCGTCGGTCAGGTACTCCCAGTCCCGGGCGAACCGATACGAGTGCCGGTGAGGTGGCTGGGGCGCCTGCGTCTCGAGCCATCGCACGATCCCCGGTCCCGGGTTCGTGAACGCGTGCACGCAGCCCACGCCGGCCCAGGCGACGTCGCCCGGCACGAGGTGGTACTTCTCGCCGTCGAACTCCGCGTCGACCTCGCCTTCCAGGATCAGGTACGTCTCCTCGTACGGATGGTCGTGTCGCCCGGCGAGTCCGCGGGGCTCGTACTGGACCATGAACATCGTGAGGAGCTGTGCGCCGAGGTCGGCGTCCACCATCATCTTCACGGTGATGCCGCTGTAGACGAGGAGCGCCGTCCGCATGCTGGCCGACACCGCCAGCATGTCCTGCGTCTGCTTGTCGACCTCCATGTTCGCCGGGTCGATGTGTCCGAACGAGCGCGTGCGCGGATCGCGCACGTCGATGGGCGTGGGCTCGTGCTCCGGCACCCCGGGGGCCGCGTAGGTGTCGCCCTGCACGCGCGACCGGGGCTGCGGGGCCCACATCGCCGCCCATCGCACGGGTGTCTCGGAGACGTTGCGGAGCGCGTGCGGTGCCCCGACCGGCGTCACGCCGTAATCGCCTGGTCGAAGCAGGTTGGCTGCCTCACCGGTGTCGATCACGAGCTCCCCTTCGAGCACGTAGACGCTGTCCTCGTAGCTGTGGACGTGCCAGGGGATGCGCCCGCCGCCCGCGAGCTCGACGATCGCGAACCCGGTGTGTACGGCACCCGGAACGTGTTCGTCGACGACCGACCACCGTCGGAGATCCCCTGCCCACGATCCGGGTGGAGCCGTGAGCTCGAGCTCGCTCCCCTTCCGGACGAGGTGGCGAGACGTCATCGGGCTGCCCTCATCCCAGCGAGCGCCGTACGCCGTCGACGATCCGATCGACCGACGGGATCGCGGCGTCCTCCAGGACATCCGCGGATGGCAGCGGCAGGTGCGGGGTCGTGACCCGGACGATCGGACCGTCCAGGGCGTAGAACTTCTCGTCGGCCACGATCGACGCGATCTCGGCTCCCCAACCGCACAGCCGCGGGTTCTCCTCGACGGTGACGAGGTGACCGGTCCGCTCCACCGAGTCCGCGATCGCGCGGACGTCGAGCGGGACCAGGGAGCGGACGTCGAGCACGTCGGCCTCGATGCTGTCGTCGGCGAGCCGCTCCGCGGCCTCGAGCGCCTTGGGGACCATCGCGCCGAGCGCGCAGAGCGTGACGTCCCCTCCCTCTCGGACGATGCGTGCGACGCCGAGTGTGTCGACGATCTCACCGTCCGGCACGTCACCCTTCGAGGCGTACAGCACTTTGGGTTCCACCACCACGACCGGGTCGGGGTCGCGCACCGCGGCGGCGAAGAGTCCGATCATGTCGAGCGGCGTCGACGGGACGACGACCTTCAACCCGGGGATCGCCATCATCCACGTCTCGACGCTCTGCGAGTGCTGGGCGCCGAAGCGTGCGCCACCACCGTTCGCGGTGCGGATCACGATCGGCAGTGCCACCTGCCCGTTCGTCATGTACCGAGCCTTCGCGATCTGGTTCGCCACCATGTCCCAGCACACGGCGAAGAAGTCGCTGAACATCAGCTCGGCGATCGGTCGGAGGCCGTTCATCGCCGCCCCCATCGCGGCGCCGATGATCGCCTGCTCGCTGATCGGCGTGTCCCGGACCCGCTCGGGCCCGAACCGATCGAACAATCCTTCCGTCGTCTTGAACACGCCGCCGGCGGCCGCGACGTCCTCCCCGATGAAGAAGACCGAGGGATCGCGCTCCATCTCTTGGGCGATCCCTCGAGCGACGGCCTCGCGATAGGTCAGTTCCGCCACGCGGAGCCTCCGTCGGCCCAGAGCTCGGTCTCGAGCGTGTCCGGATCGGGGAACGGCGCTTCACGCGCCTCCTCGGTGGCGCGGTCCACCGCCGCGAGCGCGTCGCGGTCGATGTCGTCGAGCGTCCCCTCGTCGGCCCCCGCCGCGAGCAGCCGCTCGCGGTAGGACGGGATCGGGTCGCGACGCAACCACTCCGCGACCTCCTCGTCGGGCCGGTACTTCCCCGGGTCGGCGCGCGAGTGTCCACCGTGGCGGTACGTCACCGCCTCGACGAGCGATGGGCCGTCGCCCGAGCGAGCCCGGGCGACGGTGCTCACGGCCGTGGCGTGTATGACGTCGGCGTCGTTCCCGTCGATCAGGATCGGCTCCAGGCCGTAGGCCGATGCGCGATCTGCGGCCGGGTGCTCAACGGCGGTCACGTCGCCGATCGGCGTGTACTCCATGTAGAGGTTGTTCTCGCAGACGAACACGACGGGGAGCTCCCACACCGCGGCCAGGTTGAGCGCCTCGTGGAACGTGCCGATGTTCGTCGTCCCGTCACCGAAGAAGCACACGGCCACCTGGCCCGTTCCGCGGACCTTGGCAGCCCACGCGGCGCCGGCGGCGATCGGCATGTGCGCCCCGACGATCGCGTAGGAGCCCATCGCGCCGTGCGAGACGTCCGTGAGGTGCATCGAGCCGCCCTTGCCCCCGCAGATGCCCGTGGCACGCCCGAGGAGCTCCGCCATCAGCGCCCCCATCGGTGCTCCTCGCAGCAACGTGTGGACGTGCCCGCGGTACGTGCAGAACACGAGGTCATCCGGCTCGAGCGCGGCCGCGAAACCGGCGGCGACCGCTTCCTGGCCGATCCCCAGGTGGGAGGTGCCCTTCACCAGCCCCTGCAGGAACAGATCCCTCGCTCGCTCCTCGAAGAGGCGGCCCTCCTGCATCATCCGGTAGATCGCGAGCCTGGCCTCGAGGTCCGCGACCTCGGTTCCCTCGGCCGTGTCCGTGTTCGCCATGGTCGTTCCCTTCTGCATCCCTTGGCCCCTCAGTACTCGTTCGCGACCATGAGTTCGTCGCACGGGAACAACGTGATCACCCGGCAGCCGTCCGCGGTGACGATGACCTCCTCCTCGATGCGAGCTGCCGATCGGCCGTCCGCGGCCGGGCAATACGTCTCGAGCGCGAAGAGCATCCCCTCCTTGATCTCGATGGGATCCACGAACGAGTTCAGCCTCGTGATGATCGGCCGCTCGTGCAGGCTCACGCCCACCCCGTGGCCGAACTGCAACCCGAACGCGTCCATCTCGTCGGCGAACCCGAACTCCTCCGCCTTCGGCCAGACGGCCGCGATCTGGTCCGTGGCGACTCCGGGTTTCACGAGATCGATCGCGGCATCCATCCATTCCCGCGAGCGCGCGAACGCGTCTCGCTGCGCCTGCGTCGCCCGGCCGACCACGAACGTGCGGTAATAGCAGGTCCGGTAGCCGTTGAAGACGTGGATGATGTCGAAGTAGGCCTGGTCACCCGGCCGGATCAACCGGTCCGAGAACACGTGCGGATGCGGGCTGCACCGCTCGCCGGCGATCGAGTTGATCGCCTCCACGAACTCCGAACCCATCTCGAAGAGACGGGCGTGCGCGAGCCCCACGATGTCGCTCTCGCGCACACCCGGCTTCAGTGCCTCGAAGATGTCCTGGTACACGCCGTCCACCATCGCGCACGCCTGCGTCAGGAGCATGAGCTCGTCGGGGCTCTTGATCTCCCGGGCGTCGGCCATCACCTGTTGCCCGTCGCGGACCTCGATCCCCGCCTCCATCAGCTCGAGGAAGATGGACGTCTCGGCGACGTCGACCCCGAGCGGCATATCGCCGACGCCGTCCTCGGTCATGATCGAACGGATCTCCTGCACGGCGCGCGCCTGGAGACCCACGCGCGGATGGATCGCACCCTGAAGCCCCGTGTTCCCGCCGACCGAGTTCGTCTCGTCGTACAGGTGGGGGAGCTGGAGCCGATGGGCCTTGGCCGCCGAGCCGAAGTCGAAGATCCGGGGCCTCCCGGTGCGCGTGAGGAGGGCGTAGCGCTCCCCTTTGTTGAACGCCCAGTAGCCGATCTGGGTCCCGGTGACGTAGCGGATGTTGCTCGTCTCGAACAGGAGCAGGGCACC
>DATFGG010000115.1:0-3715 GCA_035249665.1 Actinomycetota bacterium
GGTGATCGAGGTACCGTTCCGCTTCCCCCGCGAGCCCGGTCGCCACGGCCTTCCCTCACCCGACCCCGTCGATCAGATCCCCGAGCGGAACGTAGGGCGCCGCGTGTGCCTCCGCGACGCCCTCGTTCGTGACCGAGCCTCCCAGGACGTTCACGCCGCCCGCGAGGACCGGGTCAGACCGGACCGCCTCCTCGAGACCCTTCTCCGCGATCGCCAACGCGTAGGGCAGCGTCACGTTCGTGAGCGCGTAGGTCGAGGTGTTCGGGACCGCGCCGGGCATGTTGCCGACGCAGTAGTGCACGACACCGTGGACGACGTACGTGGGATCGGAATGGGTCGTCATGCGGGACGTGGCGACGCAGCCCCCCTGATCGATCGCGATGTCGACGATCACCGAACCTGGTCGCATCGAGGCCACCATCTCCTCCGACACGATCACCGGCGCTTTCGCCCCCGGAAGCAGCACGCTCCCGATCACGGCGTCGGCCTCGCGGACCCGCTGCTCGAGCGTGAGTCGGTCCGACATCAGCGTGACGATCCTGCCGCGGTAGATCTGGTCGACGAACCGGAGCTTGTCCAGGTTCTTGTCGACGACGATCACCTCGGCCTCCATCCCCGCCGCGATCCCGGCGGCGTTGGCACCGGCCATCCCGGCACCCAGAACGAGCACGCGGGCGGGCCGCACCCCCGACACCCCTCCCATCAGGACGCCGCGCCCGCCGGCCTCCTTCTCGAGGAACCGAGCCGCCACGTGGGGCGCCATCCTCCCTGCGATCTCGCTCATCGGGGCGAGGAGCGGAAGGCGCCCGTCGCCCAGCTGAACCGTCTCGTAGGCGACGGCATCCACCTTCCGACGGATCAGCTCCTGGGTGAGTTCGGGGTTGGCGGCGAGATGGAGGTACGTGAAGAGGATCTGCCCTTCCCGCATCAGCGCGTACTCGGAGGCGATCGGTTCCTTGACCTTCAGGATCATGTCGGCGCCGCGCCACACATCCTCGGCGGAGGACACGAACTGCGCCCCCGACCGCTTGTAGCGCTCCTCGGAAAGGCTCGAGCCGAGCCCCGCCCCCTCCTGGATCAGGACCGTCTGTCCGGCGTCCACCAGCTCGCGGACCCCTTCGGGAGTCGCCGCGATGCGGTACTCGTTGTCCTTCACCTCTTTGGGGATGCCGACGATCAACGCCTGCCCCTTCCGACTCGGTCAGAGCCTACCCCGCGGCCATCCGGGCGTCGGCGAGGAGCAGCGCGAGCACGGTCTTCGCGTCGTCGATCCGGCCGGCGTGGGCATCGGCCACCGCTCTCTCGAACGATCGGCGGATCACCTCGATGCCCTCTTCCGGCGCGCGTTCGGGATCGGTTCCGGTCCGGGCCACGAACAGATGCACAAGCTCGCTCGAGGATCCTGGGGACAGATGCAACGCCACGAGCGGCTCGAGCGTCGTGTGGCGGAACCCGGTCTCTTCGAACAGCTCGCGCGCGGCACAGCTGGGCGGGTCCTCATCCTCCACGTCGAGCAGCCCGGCCGGGATCTCCTCGACAAGGCTCCGAGCACCGGCGCGGAACTGACGGATCAACACGGCGTCCCCGTCCGATGTGATCGGGAGGACCGCCGCCGCGTCCTTCGGTTTGAACACCTCCCAGGTGCCCGCGTCGGGCCATTCCTCCTCGACCACCTGGACCCATCGTCCGCGGAAGAGGATGGACGAACGGACGGGCTCGAGCACGCGCTAGCCGACGGCGATCCGGCGCCGCCCGGATCGCTCCACCGCCCGGGCCTTCGCCGCACCGACGAACTCGCGGAACATCGGGTGGGGACGCGTCGGCCTCGATCGGAGCTCCGGGTGGAACTGGCCGGCGATGAAGAACGGGTGGCCCGGCAGCTCGACGATCTCGGCCAGACGGCCCTTCTGCGACGTCCCGCTGATCGTCATCCCGTGCTCGCGAAGGACGTCCAGGTACGAAGGGTTCACCTCCCACCGGTGCCGGTGCCGCTCCTCCACGACCTCCTGGCCGTAGCAGCGAGCGGCGAGGGTGTCGGGCTCGACGTAGCAGGGCTGGGCGCCCAGCCGCATCGAGGCGCCGAGGTCGGTGACGTTCTTCTGCTCCGGCAGCAGGTCGATCACGGGATCCGGCGTGCCGGGCGCGAACTCCGACGAGTTGGCGTCCCCGAGCCCGCAGACGTGACGCGCGAACTCGATCACCGCGCACTGGAGCCCGAGACAGATCCCGAGGAACGGGACGCCGCGTTCCCGAGCGAACCGGACGGCGTCGACCTTGCCCTCCACGCCACGGATCCCGAACCCGCCGGGGATCAGGACGCCGTCGACGTCTTCGAGCGCATGCTCGGTGGCATCACCTCCCAGGTCGTCGGACGCGATCCAATCGATGCGCACGTCCACGCCGTGATGGATCCCGCCGTGGTTCAGAGCCTCCATCACGGACAGATAGGCATCGCGGAGGTTCACGTACTTGCCGACGACGGCGATCCGAACCGGATCGGTCGCCGCGCGGACCTTCGCGACGAGGTCCTGCCATTCGGAGAGGTCGGGCTCGCCGTCGATCCCGAGATGCTCGGCGAGCTCCGCGTCCAGGCCCTCCTGGTGCAGGGTAAGCGGGACCTCGTAGATCGACCTCGCGTCCGGGGCGCTGATCACCCCGCTGATCGGCACGTCACAGAGGAGCGAGATCTTCTCCTTCAGGTTGCGCCCGATCGGGCGATCGCTCCGGCAGACGATCGCATCGGGCTGGAGACCGAGGGACCGCAACTCCTTCACGGAGTGCTGCGTGGGCTTGGTCTTGATCTCGCCCGACGGTCCGATGTACGGCATCAGCGAGACGTGTACGAACGCGCACCGGTCGCGACCGATCTCGTTGCGGAGCTGGCGGACCGCCTCGAGGAACGGGAGGGACTCGATGTCCCCGACCGTGCCGCCGATCTCCACGATCTGGATGTCGGCCTGCTCGGTCTCCGCGAGGGCGCGGATGCGCTCCTTGATCTCATCGGTGATGTGCGGGATCACCTGGACCGTCTTGCCGAGGTAGTCGCCGCGTCGCTCCTTGGCCAGGACGCTCGAATAGACGGCACCCGTGGTGAAGTTCGATCCGCGGTGGAGGTCCTGGTCGAGGAACCGCTCGTAGTGGCCGAGGTCGAGGTCGGTCTCGGCGCCGTCGTCGAGCACGAACACCTCGCCGTGCTCGAACGGGTTCATCGTGCCGGGGTCGACGTTGATGTAGGGGTCCAGCTTCTGGACGAGCACCTTCTGACCACGGGCCTTGAAGAGGCGACCGAGGGAGGCGGTGGTGATGCCCTTGCCGAGTCCCGAAGCGACTCCGCCCGTGACGAAGATGAACCTCGTCTCATCGACCACGGGAAGCGACTCTAACAGACCGGACCGACGAGACCGCCCGTTCCGCTCACGAAGTTGCGTCCGGCAGCCGTCCGAGGCGATCGAACCATCGGAGCGGAGGGATCGCGTCGACCGTCCTCGTGAACGTGACCGTCTCGGCGAGCACGTTGAGCCCGATGACGACCAGGGCGGCCGGCAGCAGCCAGATCTCGGGGAGCCGTCGCACGATCTCCGCTCCCGCGAGGAAGCCGAGGAGGTTGGCGCCCGAGTCGCCGAGCATCCCGCGCTCGCGCAGATCGGGGACCAGGGCCGCGCACGCGGCACCCGTGCACACGAGGAGGAACGCCTTCAGGTCGACGACGAGGAGC
>DATFGG010000116.1:0-4057 GCA_035249665.1 Actinomycetota bacterium
CCTCGCGGCGCTGGCCGGGACGCGGGGTGGCCACGGCCAGCCGCAGATCGACCTGATGACGTTGGTCCGCACGTTCGACCTGGGCCTCGATCCCTCAGAGGCCGTGGCCGCGCCGCGCTGGCTCGTCGGCGGGATGTCGCCGCTCCGCGAGGATCCCTGGATCGAGGTGGAGGGCGCCGTGCCCGGGCCCGTCAGCACCGCCTTCGCCGCCGCCGGCCTCCAGGTCCGGCCCCTCGAGGACCTGGATCGGGCCGTCGGCCACGCGATGCTCCTCCGCGCCGATCGGGGGACATTCCTCGTGGGGAGCGACCCACGGGCGGACGGGGGAACCCGAGCCGCGTGAGACGCCGTTCGGCCCATTGGCAAGGCCGGGGCCATCTCGCAGACTAGCCCGGATGTCGCCACGACTGCTCCCCGCGGGAGGTGGGCTCCGCCGCGTCCTGGACGTGCTCGGCGGCGCCGACACGATCGTCTGGGAGGCGACGGTCGAACCCGGCCGATTCACCTCCGTCTCCGACACGGTCGAGGGTCTGCTCGGATACCCGCCACGCGCCTGGATCGACGACCCGGACTCGTGGCTCGGCCACGTCCATCCCGAGGACCGCGATCAGGTCGTGGAGGCGTGGACGAAGGCGGCCGAGGGCGAGCGGCTCGACGTGGAGTACCGCTTCCAGACCGAGGACGGCGACGAGACGTGGCTGTGGCACATCGGGCAGCTGATACCCGCCTCCGTTCTCCCGCGCCAGCGCCTGCGAGGCCTGATCGTCGACGTGACGGAACGGCGCCGGCTGGAGGTCGAACGGGTCGAAGAACTCCGCCACGTGAGCGAGGGGCGCACACGCGAGGCTGCATCACGGTGGGTGGAGGCGGAGGAACGGTTCCGCGCGCTCGAAGAGCAGATCCCCGCGATCACCTACCTCGACGCGATCGACGGCCCCCAGAAGACGCTGTCGATCAGTGAGCAGACCACGTCGATCCTCGGCTACTCGCCGGAGGAATGGTACGCCGACCCTGATCTGTGGACGAAGCTCGTGCACCCTGAAGACGCGGACCGACTCGACGCCGCCGACCGGGCGGGCGGGTTCTCGGGAGGCATCGAGTACCGCGTCCTCACGAAGGACGGACGCACGGTCTGGCTCCACGATCGCTCCCGGCTGATCACGGACGGCGACGGCGTGCCGCGTTACTGGTTGGGGGTGCTCGTCGACGTCACGGACCGCCGCCGGGTCCACGAGCTCCGCCACGAGCTCGCCAGCGAGCGGGAACAGAGCCTGCGCCTGGCCGCCGCCGACGAGGCCAAGACGATCGCGATGCAGGCCGTCTCGCACGATATCCGGACGCCGCTGGCCGCGATCTTGGGCCTCGCGATCACCCTCGAGAACAAGGCGGACGACATGTCCCCTGAGGACGTCCGCGACCTCTCCTCTCGGATCGTGCAGAACTCCCGCCGGCTCGATCGGATCGTCACGGATCTGCTGGACCTCGATCGCCTCCAGCGGAAGGGCCTCATGGCCCGGCTGCGGCCCGTCGACCTCGGTGCGCTCGTGCGCCAGCTCGTGACGCGGACCGAGGCCGTGACCGAGCGCCGGCTCCAGCTCGACACCGGCCCGGTGCACGTCCAGGCGGACCCGACGATGGTCGAGCGGATCGTCGAGAACCTGCTCGCCAACGCGGTGAAGCACACGCCCGGCGACGCCCGGATCTGGATCCGGGTGGAGCGCACCGAGGAGGGAGCCCTCATCGTGGTCGAGGACGACGGGCCGGGGATCGGCCCGGAGGACCGCGACCGCATCTTCGACCCGTTCGTGCAGGGGCCCAGCCCCAGACCCGGCGGAGCGGGGGTGGGCCTCGCGCTGGTGGCGAAGTTCGCCGAGCTCCACGACGGCAGGGCGTGGGTGCAGGAACGGACCGGCGGCGGCGCTTCGTTCCGGGTCCTGCTCGCGTTCGAGCCGAGACCGGAGGACCTCCTCGTGCTCCCGGAGGATCCTCAGGCGACCGGGACGGACTCCTCACCGGAGGACAGCCAGGCGTAGGCCTCGTCCTCCTGCGCGAAGTGCAGGCGGAGGATCGCGTAGAGCCCGTAGAGCACGCGGCGGAGGTCGACGAGATCGTCCGGGGTCGGGCCGTCTTCGGGAAGTTCGTCGAGGAGCTGCCGGAACACCCGCGCCAGGTGCGAGATCTCCAGATGCGCCCGCGCCATCGAGCTCATCGGGTCCTCGCCGCCGAGGAGACGTGCGACCACCGGGTAGACGGCGGCTTCCTCTTCCTCCTCGTGCTGCGGCAGTCGTTCCACGACGAACCGGCGCACGGCTTCGAGCTCCCGGCGGACGTCCCCGGGAGCGAGCTCACCGAGCCGGTCCGCCACCGACCGGACCCGCGCGAGCTCCGGGGCGAACTCGCGGTGCTCGGCGCGGAACCGCTCGGCCACATCCGTGGTCTCTCGACCGGCCGCCGGACGGCCGCCGCCGCTGAGCGCACGCAGCGCGTTGAGGATCGCCGCTACGTCGATCAGCTCCTGGATCAGCGCCCCCACCGCAGGCACGAAGAGGCCGAACGCGCCACCGATCATGAACGCGAACGCGAGCCCCATGCCCATGACGACGGACTGGATCGCGATCGCGCGTGACCGGCGGGCGATCGCGATCGCGTCCACGAGCCCGTCCAGTCGATCCGCGACGAGCACGGCGTCCGCCGCCTCCGAGGAGGCGGTCGCACCCCGTGCGCCCATCGCGACGCCCACATCGGCGGCCGCGAGCGCCGGCGCGTCGTTCAGCCCGTCTCCGACCATCACGACCACGCCGGCCTCGCGCTCGGCTTCCAAGGCCTCGACCTTCTCCGAGGGATCGCGCTCGGACATGATCCGGTCGACGCCGAGCGCCGCGCCGACGGACTCGGCCACGTCAGGGTGGTCGCCCGTGACCATGATCACGCGCTCGATCCCGGCACGGCGGAGCGACCGGATCACGCGGGGCGCGTCCGGGCGGATCGGGTCGTCGATGATCAACGCACCCGCGACCGTTCCGTCGATCGTCACGAAGACGCACGAGGAGCCGTCCAGCATCGAGCGCCTGCGCACCTCGCGCGCGCGCGGCGGCATCGGCGCTCCCTCCGACACGTAGCTCGCCTTCCCGAGCGCCACCCGGTGTCCGTCGACCGTGCCCTCGATCCCGGATCCGTGGCGCTCTCGGACGTCGGTCGGGAAGGACAGCTCCAGGCCCCGAGCCCGAGCGGCCCGCACGAGGGCCGCGGCCAGCACGTGCGGCGAGACCTGGTCCACGGACGCGGCCAGGCGCAGGACGCGATCGAGGCCGAGCCCGTCCCCCCCGGGGAACGTCTCGATGTCGCTCACCTCCGGGACGCCGCAGGTGAGCGTCCCCGTCTTGTCCAACACGAGGACCTTCGCCCGCGCGAGCGTCTCGAGCACGCCGCCTCCCTTGACGATGATCCCCCGATGCGCGGCCCGGGAGATCCCGGACACGATCGAGATCGGCACCGCGAGCAGCAGCGGGCACGGCGTGGCCACGACGAGGACCGACAGGGCGCGGGTCGCATCGCCCGCCGCCCATGCCACCCCGGCGACGGCGAGCGTGATCGGCACGAAGACCGCGGCGTACCGATCCGCGAGCCGGACGAACGGTGCCTTCTGGCGCTCGGCCTCCCGTACGAGCCGCACGATCCCTGCGTACGTACTCCCCTCGGCGGTCGTCGTCGCCAGGAGGTCGAACGCTCCACCGGCGTTGACCGCGCCGGACCGGATCGGGTCCCCGACGGGGCGTTCGACCGGACGCGACTCCCCCGTCAGGGCGGACTCGTCCAGGACGGCGTGGGTCGAAGCGATCCCGTCGACCGGGATCACGGCGCCCGGCTTCACCAGCAGGCGATCGCCGCGCCGGACCTCCCCGACCGGTCGTTCGACGAGACCTCCTGCTTCGTACCGCGACACCGTCCGCGGTGCGCGATCGAGCAGCGCCGAGAGCTCGCGGTGCGCCCGCCGGTCCGCGAACGCCTCGAGCGCCTCGCCGGAGGCGAGCATCAGAGCGATCACCGCCCCGGCGAG
>DATFGG010000117.1:0-5367 GCA_035249665.1 Actinomycetota bacterium
GAGCCGGGACCAGGGGCTGTCGGACCGCCGCCCGATGCGTCGCCGAGCCGCGAGAGTCCGTACACGCCGGCGGCGACAACCACGACCGCCACGATCGCCGCCGTCGCGGTTCGGCGCCGCCGCCCGGCCGCGCCCCGCGAGACCCGGGTCGCCGCCGTGGCCCGCATCAACGGTAGAGCCCGGCCTTCTCGATGTAGCTCTTGACCCCCTCGGGGACGAGATACCGGATCGGGCCGCCGGCCTGCACGCGGCTGCGGATGTCGGTCGAGGAGATCGCGAGCGCGGGGATGTTCATCACGCTCACCGCGTCCTTCGCGTGCGGCGGCACCTCGAACCCGGCGATGTCGTACCCGGGACGGGTCGCCGCGATGAAGTGCGCGAGCTCGAACAGCGCCTCCCGCTCCCTCCACTGGAACATCTCGAGGATCGCGTCCGCGCCGGTCACGAAGAACAGGTCCGCGTCCAGGTCGGCCTTCAGGGAGCGGAGGGTCTCCACGGTGTACGTGGGTCCGTCGCGGTCGACCTCGATCCGCGAGACGGAGAACAGGGGGTTGCTCGCCGTCGCGATCACGGTCATCAGGTAGCGATCTTCGGGCGGCGAGACGACCTCGTGCTCCTTCATCCACGGCCGGCCGGTCGGGACGAAGAGGACGCCCTCGAGCTCGAACTGCTCGAGCGCTTCCTCTGCCGTCACGAGGTGGCCGTAATGGATCGGATCGAACGTCCCGCCCATCACCCCCAGGCGTCGTCCCACCTCCGAATCCTACGGCCGGGGACTGCCTCGCTCCAGGAACGTGCGCAGATCGGGCAGGTGCTCCTGGTAGTGACGGGGTCCGGATTCCTCGAACCACTCCCAGGCTGCCGTGTCGACCGCCGAGAGCCTCGTGAAGGCCTGCCGCATCGCCGTTCGCCCCTTCGCGAAGCGGATCCGCACGACGTCGTCGTCGAGACCGCGCCCCATCTCGAACCACTCCTCGTTGAGGGCCTGGGTATCCGGGTCGCCGCCCGTGTGCGTGCCCGCGGCGATCCGCTCGAGGACGGTGGCCGCCTCGTCCGCCCACGCCGCCACGTGATACATCACGTCCTTCGGCGACCATCCTTCGGGTGTGACCGAGGGCTCGTCGAACCGCTCGGGCGACACGTCACCGAAGACCTCCGTGAGCTCGAGCCAGAGCCGATCCTCGTCGGCCAGCAGCTCGTCGACGTCCTGGCTCCGGCTCACGCCTCCCGCCGGTCCTCTCCGGGATCCACCTCGGGCCGATCGACCTCAGGCCGAGAGACCTCAGGGAGGAACTCGAACGTGCGGTCCGAGATCCGGATCTCGTCGCCGTGACGCGCCCCGGCCTTCGCGAGCTGCCGTTCGACGCCTTCCTTGATCAGCTTCCGCTGGAGGGCCACGAGCGCCCGCTCGTCGTCGAGATCCGTCTCGTGCACCCATCGCTCAACGTTGCGCCCGACGACCCGCCACCCTCCGGACTCTCTCGAGACCGTGAACCGCGCTCGGCCGGGACGGAGCACCACGAACGGGGCGCGAGGTGGGAGCTGCGCGGCCCCCTGTCGCGACAGCTGCTCGAGCTGCGTCGCGAGGAGCTCCAAGCCTTCCCCAGTCACGGCCGATACGGGGATGCCGCGGATCGCGTCGGCCGCGCGCGCCGGATCCTCGACGAGGTCCACCTTCGTCCCCACCACGAGCGACGGGCGCGCAGCGAGCTCCGGATCGTACGCGCGGAGCTCCGCGCGGATGGTCTCCAGGTCGGAGGGCGCGTTCGCGGACGAGAGGTCCACGACGATGACGAGCGCTCCGCATCGGGTGATGTGCCGCAGGAACCGGTGCCCGAGCCCCTTACCCTCGTGGGCGCCTTCGACCAGCCCGGGGATGTCGGCCACGACGAACCGTTCGCCGCCCGCCTCCGCGACGCCCAGGTTGGGCGTGAGCGTGGTGAAGGGATAGTCCGCGATCTTCGGGGTCGCGGCGGTCAGCTTCGCGAGCAGCGTCGACTTCCCCGCGTTCGGGAGTCCCACGAGGCCGAGGTCGGCCACCGTCCGCAGCTCCACGTGCAGGCGCCGCTCCTCGCCCTCCTCGCCGGCTTCGGCGGTCCTGGGCACGCGGTTCCTGGGACCCGCGAAGCGGGTGTTGCCGCGCCCACCGCGCCCTCCCGAGGCCACCACCGCCTCGGCGCCCTCGCCGACCAGGTCGGCCACCAAGCCCTGCTCGTCGAAGACCACGGTGCCGTCCGGCACGGGAACCACGAGATCCTTGCCGTTCCCGCCGTCGCGGCGGGCTCGGGCTCCGGGGGTGCCCGGCTCGGCGCGCAGGTGCCGGTGGTCCGCGAACCACGCGAGGTCGTGCAGGTTCCGGGTCGCGCGGAACACCACATCGCCGCCGCGGCCACCGTCGCCGCCTTCCGGTCCACCCTTCGGCTTGTACGGCTCGCTGCGCATCGCGGCGGACCCGTCACCACCGCGGCCGCCGCGCACCTCCACGTCGACCTCGTCCACGAACGTCATGCCGAACAGCCTAGGTGGTCGACGGCGGCGCCAGCCGCGAAGATTGCCGCGTGGTCGAGCCCGTCACCGTCTGGATGGTCCATCTCGGCCTCCAGGCCGGAGCGAAACCGCCCGAGGTGCGGGGCACGCTCACCCTCGGCGAGGAAGGACTGGAGTTCGTCGAACGCAAGAGCGGGGCGGACGTTCGCTTCGAATACGCATCGATCCGTCGCGCGAAGCGCCTCCGCGGCTCCCCCGTGCTCCTGCTGGACTGGACGACTGGCGAGGCGAACCGGAAGACCGCCTTCTACTTCTCGCAGCCGCCTCCGCTGGAACCGGTCCCCCGCTCCGCGTCCATCGACCCCCGGGGGCCGCTCGGGCCGTTCACGCGGGCGACGCCCTCGAAACGTCAGGTGGCGAGGATGAACCTCGGGTATCTCCGCTCCACGAGCGCCACGAACAGACAGGTCGTGAAGGCATGGGCGGAGGCGGTGTCCGAGCGGATGCGGCGAGCGGGCTAGGCGTCGGCGAGCACGGACGCGTACTTCCGGCCCCGTGACTCGTGGAACTCGATCATGCCGTCCCGGAGCGCGAACAGCGTGTCGTCCCCGCCCTTGGCGACGCCGTCACCGGCGTGGATCCGCGTCCCGCGTTGACGCACGATGATCGCGCCGGCGGTGACCGCTTCACCGCCGAACGCCTTGACCCCCAGTCGCTTCGAGGTCGAGTCCCGACCGTTCCGGGACGAGCCGCCACCCTTCTTGTGTGCCATGGTCCGACGAGGCTACCAGCTACTCGGAGGCCGCCGCGGCATCCTTCTTCGTGGCGGCCGCCCGCTTCGCCGGCTGCTTCACCTCGGTGATCTCGAGCATCGTGAGCAGCTGCCGGTGCCCGGCCTTGCGGGCGTAGCCGGATTTCGGCCGGTACTTGAAGACCTTGACCTTCTCGCCCTTCTTCTCGCCCAGGGGCTTCGCGATCACGACCGCCTTGGCGGCCTCGGTCCCGACATGCGTCTTGCCGTCATCGTCGACGAGGAGCAACGGGTGGAACTCCACCGTCTCCCCGTCGACGACCAACTTCTCGATCTCGATCACGTCGCCGACCTGCACCCTGTGCTGCTTGCCGCCGGACTTGATCACCGCATACATGGCTCGTTCCTCTCTGGCGTGGTTCCTCTGTCGTTCCTCTGGCGTGGTCGTCAGCTCGCGTCGTAGTTCACGATGATCCCGCGCCCCTCGCACTGGGGGCAGGTCTCCGAGAAGGAGTCCACCAGACCGCCGGAGACGCGCTTGCGGGTGATCTGCATGATCCCCAGCGGGCCGATCTCGAACACCTGGGACCTCGTCTTGTCGATCGCGAGGGTCTCTCGCATCGTGTCCTCGACCTTCCGCTTGTTCTGCTCCAGGAGCAGATCGATGAAGTCGATCACGATGATGCCGCCGATGTCCCGCAGACGGAGCTGGCGCGCGACCTCCTTCGCCGCTTCCAGGTTCGTCGTGAGGACCGTCTCCTCGAGGTTCGTCTTGCCGACGGCCTTCCCCGTGTTGACGTCGACGATCGTCATGGCCTCGGTCTGCTCGAGGATCAGGTAGCCACCCGACGGCAGCCAGACCTTCCTGTCGAGCGCCTTGTGGATCTGCTCCACGATGCGGTACTCCTCGAACGCGGACAGGGGACCACGGTGCAACGTGACCTTCGACGCGAGGTCGGGTGCCACATCGCGGACGTACTCCATCACCTTGCCGTGAACGCGCTCGGAGTCGGTGACCAGGCCTCGGAACTCCTCATCGGTGAAGAGGTCCCTGACCACACGGACCGTGAGTTCGGGCTCCTCGTACAGGACGTCGGGCGCCTTGACCTTCTTGGCGGTCTTCTGGATCTGGTCCCAGAGCGCGATCAGACGCTGGAGGTCGTGGGTGATCTCCTCCTCGGAAGCCCCCTCGGCGGCGGTCCGGACGATCACGCCGTGCGCTCTCGGCTTCACCTTGTTCAGGATCGCCTTCAGCCGCTTGCGCGCCTCGTCCGAGAGCCGGCGGGAGATGCCCGAGACGTCCTGGTCTGGCGCGAGAACGAGGAACCGGCCCGGCAGCGAGATCTGCGCCGTGAGGCGTGCGCCCTTGCCACCCATCGGATCCTTCGTGACCTGCACCATGACGGCCTGCCCGGACTTCAGCACACGCTCGATCCGGGGCGGCCGGCCGCCTTCGAGATCCTCGGGCGAGTAGTTGACCTCGCCCGCGTAGAGGACACCGTTGCGCCCGCGGCCGATGTCGACGAACGCGGCCTCCATCCCGGGCAGCACGTTCTGGATCCTCCCGAGGTAGACGTTGCCCACCATCGAGTGCGATCCGCGGCGGGTGACGTAGTGCTGCACGAGCGTGTTCTCCTCGAGCACGGCGATCTGATCCCGCTCGCCGTGCTCGGTGATCACCATGAGCTTGTCGGTGATCCGGGGCGGCACGATCTGCGGCTCTCGCTGCCGGCGGCCACTCCGTCCCCGAAGGGTGCGCGACCGCAGCCCACGCGTCGGTCCGCCGGATGCCACCTGTTCCTCGAGCGTCTTCGGTCCGCGGGACCGCTCCTGGCGATCCGGCCGTTCCTGTGGTTCTCGCTCTGGACGTTCTGGCCTCGCGAGTCCGTCGGCTCCCTCGCCGGCTCCGGACCGCTTCCGGCCGCGTCCGCCACGGCGGCGGCGGCGCTTGGGTGCCTCGGTGCCGTCCGTCGCCTCGCCGCTCGCGGCGGCGAGGCCCGCCCCATCGGGTTGCGCGTCGTTGCGCTGACTCTCGGGGGTCTCCTCGGGTTCCTTCTCGGTGGCGCCGCTCCGGCCTCGCCCCCCGCGCGTGCCCTGGCGGCGTCGCCGTCCGTCCTCGGCTCCGTCGT
>DATFGG010000118.1:0-3310 GCA_035249665.1 Actinomycetota bacterium
CGCATGCCCTCGCGCCCGCGAGCGCTGGCCGGTGCGCTCGCACGCCAGGGCGAGCGCGAAGTGGGCGTAGTCGTCGGACGGGTCGAGCTGGACCGCCTTCGCGAACTCGCGCCGAGCGCGTGACGCTCGGCCACACGCGTACAGAGCGCGTCCGAGTGCCTCCCGGATCGACGCCTTCTCCGGCTCCAGCAGCTTCGCCTGCGACAACAGCATCACGGCCTGATGGGGATGGCCGCCTGCGAGCATCGACCGACCCGTTGCGTACAGGTCGTACGCCGAACGTTGCTCGTTGTCCGCGTGCACCGTCACCCGTCCTTCGGCCCCGACCGGACGCGGCGGGAGTTCCCGTCGTGTTCGCTCGACGTTAGCAGCGGGAACGCACAACGTGGCCGGACCGGACGATCGCGTCGTCAGGCGGCGGGCTCCTCGAGCTTCTTGATCCCGGTGGCCACCACCTCCGTCAGGCTCCGCGCCCCTGCACCGCTCCGGTAGAACCGTCGAACGAGCTGCCCGTGCACGAGCACGGCGTCCCCCTTGGCGATCCCGTCGACGGTGCGCGCTCCGACCGTAGCGTGCCAGGCCGCGACCGGGAGGGGGAGAAGGCGTCGTCCCGCCTCAGGAACGGATAGTCGGAGCTCCGTGACCTCGTCTCCCGACGGCATCCGCCGCTGCACCGGATCTGCGGCGACCGTACCAGCGAGCACGACCACGTTCACCGTCACTATGTCTGCCCCCACTTCGTGCCTCCTTCCGGGGGAGCCGCGCCGGGGGAACCGAGCCGGGGGAACCGAGCCGGGGGAGCCGAGCCGGGGGAACCGAGCCGGGGGAGCCGCGCCGGGGGAACCGAGAAGGTATCCCGCGGCACCGACACGGCCTGCGACACTGGCCGGATGGAGCGTTCCTCGCCGGTCGTGTTCCCGGTCGCCGACGGGATCACCGCGATCGACACGTTCATGGGGGGCCGGGCGCGGTACACGGCCGCCTACCTGCTCGAGGCCACCGAAACGGCCCTGGTCGAAACGGGACCTGGCACGTCCGTCGAACCGGTCACCGAGGCGCTCCACTCGCTGGGCGTGGCTCCCGACGAGCTCGCGCACATCGTGCTCACCCACATCCACCTGGATCACGCGGGTGGGGTGGGCCGGCTCGCGGAACGCTTCCCGCGCGCCACGGTCTGGGTGCACCAGCGTGGCGCGCCTCATCTCGTCGACCCGGCGCGCCTGGTGGCGAGCACCGCGCGCGTGTGGGGGGAGACCGAGATGCGCGAACTCTTCGGACCGACCGAGCCCGTCGCGAGCGGTCGCGTTCGCCCTCTGGTGGATACGGACACGGTCGCGCTCGGCGACCGCGACCTCCTCGTCCTGGAGACATCCGGGCATGCCTCGCATCATGTAGCGCTCGTCGACTCGCGGACTGGGTCGGTCTTCACGGGCGATGCCCTGGGGATCCACGTGCCCGACCTTCCCGTGCTCCGGCCTGCGACGCCGCCGCCGGAGTTCGACCTCGAGCGGTACGTGGACTCGATCGAACGGATCCGTCGGGCCGCCCGCTCGGTCCTCCTGTTCGCGCACTTCGGGCCCCTCGATGAGGTGGACGCGACGTGCGACCTCGCGATCCGCCGGGTGCGCGACTGGGCGGGCGTCGTGCAGCGAGGCGTGCGCGAGGGGAACGATCCCGACGAGCTGGTCGCTCGCCTCGAGTCCGCCGCCCTGGCCGACATCGAGACCGGAGCCGAGGCGGTCCTCGACCTGGAGAAGCTCGAGGATCGGCTCCGACTACTCTCCAGCATCCGGATGAACGCGCAGGGCCTCGCTCGATACTGGGAGAAGCGCCGCGACCGAGGAGCGTTCGATCCGACGGAAGCTAGCTGACCTCGGCCAAGCGCTCCGCCGCGTCGTACGCGCTCGGGTCGTGCTGCATGATCCGGCGGAACTCCTCCGCGGCCTCCTGCTTCCTGCCGGCCCGCGCGAGGATGTCACCCTTCACGTACCACAGACGCAGCGTGTACCCCTCGGATCGGTCGTCCCGGGTCTTCGCCCGGCCCAGGAACGCGAGCGCCTCAGCGAACCGGCCCTGATCGGCCAGGGCCGACGCGGCGACGATCACGGCCTCGGCCTTCGCCTCGTTGGGGACGCCTTTGATCCGGAGGACCTCCTCCGCGAGGGGCACCGCCTCCTTCGGTCGGCCGAGCCCTCGGAGACTGTCCGCGATCAGATGGTTCTGGTCGGCGCGACCGCTGATCCGTTTGTAGGCCTTCAGCTCCGTCACAGCCTCCTGCCATCTCCCGAGCCCGTACATGGCGAGCCCGAGCACCTCTCGTACCGCGCCGGAGCGGGGCGCGAGGGCTTTCGCCTTCTCGGCCTCGGCCGCCGCGCCCTTCGGGTCATCGCGATCGAGCAGCTCGATCGCCCGTCCCAGGCGAGACATCGCCTCGCGATCCTTGCCGGGCGGCGCGGTCCGGCGGACCTCGTCCTGGATCGGCCGCGGGAGCGCGGTGATCGGCGTGGCGGCCCGGGGGCCCCCACGCCCCTTCTGACGGAACGCGCCGGACATGCCTCAAGCCTACGGAAAACGAACGGGCCGCCCTCGCGGGCGGCCCGTTCGTACGAAGTCTCGGCAGCGACCTACTCTCCCACTCCGTCTCCAGAGCAGTACCATCGGCGCTGGAGGGCTTAACTTCCGGGTTCGAGATGGGACCGGGTGTTCCCCCTCCGCCAAGGCCACCGAAACAGCCTGTCCCGACCGCCGGCTCACCCTCGGAAGGGTCGTCGTGCGGTCGAGACGGAAGCGAGGATGCGCCCGAGCAGAGCTCGGAACACGATAGCGAGCGCGAGCGAGAGTCAAGTCCTCGGCCTATTAGTACGGGTCAGCTCCACACGTTGCCGTGCTTCCACTTCCCGCCTATCAACCTCGTGGTCTGCGAGGGGCCTTACCTGGTCGAGCCAGTGGGAGATCTCATCTCGAGGCGGGCTTCGCACTTAGATGCCTTCAGCGCTTATCCCTTCCGAACGTGGCCAACCAGCCATGCCGCTGGCGCGACAACTGGCACACCAGAGGTCCGTCCACCCCGGTCCTCTCGTACTAGGGGTAGCTCCTCTCAAATCTCCTGCGCCCACAGCGGATAGGGACCGAACTGTCTCGCGACGTTCTAAACCCAGCTCGCGTGCCTCTTTAACGGGCGAACAGCCCGACCCTTGGGACCTGCTACGGCCCCAGGATGCGACGAGCCGACATCGAGGTGCCAAACACCCCCGTCGATATGGACTCTTGGGGGGTATAAGCCTGTTATCCCCGGAGTACCTTTTAGCCG